>FR893370.1:7978-61698 GCA_000433315.1 Firmicutes bacterium CAG:345
TCCTGCTGGATTACAATCTTTAATTTTTTCTATTTCTAATGTTCTTATTCAATCAGAAGTAAATATTCTCGGCGCTAATAATCCTGCTATAATAGCTGGTTCTACTGGTTCAAATAACATCGAAAGTTATGTTATGTCTTTAGGAAATGGTATAACTCAAGGTGTTGTATCAATGACTAGTCAAAATTATGGTGCCAAGAATATTCAAAATATCAAAAAGACATTTTATTATGGTTTAATTCTTTCTGCTGGAATTGTAATAATTGGTGGATTATTATCAATTGCTTTAGCAGAACCACTTTTAAAATTATTCACAGAAACAGATGCTGCACTAGAAGCTGGCAAACAACGTCTTTATATTATGGTTAGTTTATACTTCACTCAAGCAATTATGAGTTGCTGTTCATGTCACCTTCAAGGAATGAAATATACAATGACTCCAGCAATAATCACGTTATTCGGCTGTGTCATTTTAAGAATAGTTTATATCTATACAATTTATCGTATGATTCCAGAATTACAAACACTTTCCTGGCTATATGCAACCTATCCAATTAGTTGGGCTTTCACAGATGCAATATATTTTGTAACTATAAAAATTGTTTGGGACAAAACTTTCAAGAAACTAAAAAAAAGCGAGTAATCGCTTTTTTATTTGCCATATTTTTTAAAGTATTCGTTCAATCTATCTAAACCATCCTGAACTAAAACTCTAGGCATAGCTATATTCATTCGTAAAAAATTATAACCATTTCCCCTATATTGAGTACCGCCTGAAAGATATAGACCAGTTTTATCACGAATATCTTTTTGCAATTCATCAGATTTTTTACCAGTTCTTGTAATATCAATCCATAATAAATATGTTGCTTCGCTTTCAACAAGCTTAAATTTAGGTAATTTTTTGTTCAAAAATTGTTTAACGAGCATTTTATTATCATAGATATATTGTCTTAATTCATCAAGCCATTGTTGGCCTTTATTAAATGCTGCTATCGTTCCTTCCATCGCAATAATATTAGGTTCACCAACTTCATCATCATTTATGCCCTTAAACATAATATTGCGGAGAGTTGAATTAGGAACTATAACTGCTGCCGATTGTAATCCAGCTAAATTAAACGCTTTACTACAAGAAATAGCAGTAATGGAAATATCCTGAGCATTTTGGCATGTTGAAGCAAATGGAATATAATTTTTATCAGGATCAGTTAAAGGTCCATGAATTTCATCACTTAAAACTACAACTTCATATTTTTTAGCTAAATCAGCTATTTTAATCAATTCTTCTTTCGACCATATCTTTCCTATTGGATTATGAGGATTACATAAGATTAACATCTTTGTTTTTTCTAATTTAAAAATTTCTTCTAATATTTCAAAGTTAATCGAATATTTATAATCCTTATAAATCAATGGACATTCAATAGTATTTCTTTTATTATTTTCTATTGAGTGAAAGAAAATATTATATACTGGTGTCAAACATACAATATTATCTCCAACATCAGTAAATCTTCTGACCGCTGTAGAAATAGCTGGAATAACTCCTGTAACAAAACAAAGCCAAGATTTATCTATATCAAAAGAATATCTTTCTTTCCAAAAAGAAATATATGATTTATACCATTCTTCTGGAATAATGGAATACCCTAATGCACCGACATCAATTTTTTTATGTATCGCTTCAAGAATTTCTGGACATACTTTAAAATCCATATCAGCAACCCACATCGGTAACTCACCTTCTTTGATATCCCATTTCAATGAATTGCAATTTTGTCTATTAATAATCTCATCAAAATTATATTTCATAAATAACCTTACCTTGTAATTATTATATTTGTTTTTTTCGGATCAATCTTCTTATCTTCTAAAATTATTTCTCCAATTTCTTTAGCTCTTATTGTTCCACCATATGGATTTTTTACACTATCGATTTTACTATTAATTTCAACTTCAACTGTCGAATATTCAAAAGCTAATGTTGTATCTTTTAAAATACAATTTTTCATCGCTAAATTTTCCATATAACAAAATCCTTGCAAAGAAGAAATTGTCGAATCTATTATCGTTATATTTTTTGAATTCCAGCCAAAATATTCCCCATCGATTTCACAGTTTATAATCACAACATTTTCACAATTCCAAAAAGCATCTTTGGAATTTAAATGACTATTTTTTATTACTATATTTTTACCACCATCAAAAACATAATTACCATCAATCGTCATATTATCAACAGTAATATTTTTTGAATTCATTCCAAAATAATCACCACGTACATATATGTCTTTAGCAGAAAAACCATCACAATTCCATAAAGATTCACTGGCATTATTCAAATTGCAATTTTCCAAATATATATTTTTTGACCTTCTAAATATTTTAGGACAATCTATCTTTGAATTTATTATGGATATATTCTCTGTATACCAAATTCCTGAACGAGCAGTTTCATTAAAAACACTATTTTCTACTTTGATGTTATTTGAATACCAAATCGGATATTTCCAAGAAAAAGTTGAATTTTGTATATGATTATTCTTACTTTCTTTTAAAGGAGATTCACCATCTTCAAATGTGCAGTCTTCAATTTCAGCATTTTCAATTTGAAAAAGAGCTCTTTCTCCAACTAAAACTTTATTCTTAATAATATCCATATAAACACCTCTTTTTTATTATTATAGTTTAAGACATTCATTTATTCAATTTATGTGATTTCAAAATAATTACTAATTTATTTTGTAATTTTTTTTGTAAAGTTATTTTAAATACATAAAAATAAAGTTAAAATGTAGGTAAGGATAAAATAATGAAAAAAAAGACAATATTAATCACACTATTTAGCTCTATATTCATACTTATTAGCAGTGTCATAGCTTTTCTTATTTATGATTTTCACTATGAATTTAATGGTATTAGAACAGCTGATGAAAATTCTTTTTCCTTAAAATTTTCTTCGATGAATTCCTCAGATAATCACGAATTAAATTTAAAACAAAACAACTCATTAAACATTTTCTTTTCGATTAATAAAGGAAAAGCAAATCTTATTATTACTTATTTAGAAAATAATTCAACCTTATTTAAAGGTAAAAATATAACAGTAGGTAAATTTCTTCTCGATATAAAAGATGATGGAAACTATCTTCTTTCAGTATATGCTAAACACGCCTCGGGCTTTATTAATATAATGAAAAACAGTGGAGAATAATTATGGAAAACATGATTGAAATTAAAAATTTATATAAGCAGTTTGGTGATATTCAGGCAGTTAATAATCTATCTTTCAAAGTAAAAAAAGGTGAATTATTTGCTTTTTTAGGTGTAAATGGCGCTGGTAAATCAACAACAATCAACATTATTTGCGGTCAATTAAAAAAAGATAAAGGCGAAATACTTATTACAGGAAAAAGCTTAGATGAAAATCCAACTTTTTTCAAAAATATTTTAGGAGTGGTTTTTCAGACTTCTGTTTTAGATAAGGATCTAACAGTTTATGACAATTTGCAAAGTCGTGCTTCCTTATATGGAATTATTGGAAAAGACTTTCAAAATCGATTAAATAAATTATCAGAGATTTTAAGTTTTAAAGATCTTTTAAAACGGCCTCTTGGAAAACTTTCAGGCGGGCAAAAAAGAAGAATTGATATCGCCAGGGCTCTAATCCATAAACCAAAGATATTAATTCTCGATGAGCCTACAACTGGATTAGATCCTCAAACACGAACATTATTATGGGATGTCATCAATAATTTAAGAAAAGAAGAAGGCTTAACAGTATTTTTAACAACTCATTATATGGAAGAAGCTGCCGATGCAGATTATGTCGTAATTATAAATCATGGACAAATTGCTGCTGAAGGTACACCGCTTGATTTAAAAAATAAATACACTGGCGATTTTTTAACACTTTATAATGTGAATGAAGAAGAAATAAAACAATTGAACCTCAAATACACTAAAATACATAATGGTTTTAAAATAGAAATTCCCAATACATCTTTTGCTACGAAACTTATCTATAATTATCCAGAATTATTTCAAGATTACGAGATTATAAAAGGAAAAATGGATGATGTATTTTTACAAGTTACCGGTCAAAATTTAACAGGAGAGAAAAAATGAATAGCTTAATAATCCTCTGCAAAAGAAATATTAAAATATATTTCAAAGATAAAGGACTATTTTTTTGTTCTTTAATCACTCCTTTTATTCTTTTAGTTCTCTATGTAACATTTTTAAAAAATGTTTATGAAACTTCTTTTTTAACAGCTATAGAATCAATTAATATCGATGTTCCAAAAGAATTGATTAATAGTTTTGTTGGAGGACAACTAGTCTCATCTTTACTTTCAGTTACATGTATTACTGTCACATTTTGTTCAAACCTTATAATGATAAAAGATAAAACTAGTGGTGCTATAAATGATTTTAAAATCTCTCCTGTAAAATTTAAAATTGTTGGTTTGAGTTACTTTTTAGCGACTTTATTCTCAACTTTGATTATTAATTTTTCTGCCATGATTATTTGTTTCATCTATTTAGCTTGTACAGGATGGTGTTTATCTTTTATCAGCATAATAAAAATTATAATAAATATAATTTTACTCACAACATTTGGTACTGCCTTATCCTCCTGCATTAATCATTTTTTAACAACTGATGGTCAATCCTCCGCTGCCGGAACAATAGTTAGCGCAGGATATGGTTTTATTTGTGGCGCATATATGCCAATATCAAGTTTTAATAAAGGATTACAAAACTTTTTAGGTTTTCTACCAGGAACATATGGTACAAGCCTTATGAAAAATTGCTTCTTAGAAGGAAGTTTATCAAAAATGATAGAACTTGGATTTCCACAAGAAGCAATTAATGGAATTAAAGATAGTGTAGACTGCAATTTATATTTCTTTGGTAATAGCGTTAATATTCTTACAATGTATATAATTTTAATTTCAAGTATAATCGCTTTTATCGGAATATACATACTGATAAACGTTTTTTCCGGGTACAAAAAAAATAAGTAATCAGGCAAAAAGAAGCGATTCATTTCAGCGCTTCTTTTTAATCTTCAAGATATTCCTTCATCTTTTTCATCAAAGAAACAACATGTCTATAAGCACCACTATTTGACAAATTTAAAATATCAGCAGCTCTAGAAACAGAAAATCTATTATAAGCTATATCAGATAAAACCATTCTTTCTTCCATATTACAGTTATCATCTACAAAGCTTTTTAATTTCTTCATCAAGATTTTCGTATCTTGTTTTTCTGTAAGTTCTTTAATACCTGGAACATACGGGTCTTTAATATCTATAGGACACGCATCAACCAATGAAAGTGATTCAATATCAATAATATATTTATACTCCCTTTTCAATTTTCGGCTTTTTTCATATGTCAACCATTTTATTGAATTAGATAAATATGAACGAATAAAATGTTCAAAATCTCCTTGCTCTTCTTGATAGCTATTCAACGCCTTATAAGCAGCCAAATATAGTTCATCCATATAATCTTCAACAGGATATCCAAATTTTCTTGAATAAGTTAAGGATAATCTATCGATAATCGGTTGAATTCTCGAGAAAAATTCTTGTTTTGCTAATTCTTCCCCTTGCTTGGCAATAAATGCTGTTTCTTTCAATGTTTTTTCTTTAAAATCAACATTGACATATTCTAAAAATTCCATGTACTGCTTGCTCATTATTCATTATTTCCTTCTAGATTGTATAGCTCCACTAATCATAATTGCGCCTGCAACAGCAGCATTTAAAGATGTTATAGGACCTTGTATTGGTATTCTAGCAATAAAATCACTATTTTCTAAGGTAAGTCTACTAGCTCCCCTTCCTTCACTTCCTATAACAATTGCCATCTTTCCTTTATAATCAATTTCATCATATAAACGGTCTCCTCTTCCATCTGCAGTAACAATCCAGTATCCATTTTTCTTTAAAGTATTCATCGCTTGGACAATATTTGTCACTTGGATTATTGAAACAAATTCTTCAGCACCCGTACTGACTTTTGTAACAGTTGGAGTCATTTGAATTTGTCTATCTTTGGAAATTATAATTGCATCTACCCCAAATGCAGCAGATGTTCTTATAAGCGATCCAAAATTATTTGGATCTTCTATTCCATCTAATATTAAAATCAAAGGTTGTTCTTCTTTTTTTTCATTTAAAAAATCTTTTAAATCTTTATATTTAAATGGTTCAACAAAAGCTACAAATCCCTGATGATTTCCAAACTTTGTTATAGAATCTAATTCTTTTTTATCAACAATTTTAAAAGGGACATTTTTATTAGCACATTTATTAAATATTTCGCTGTTTTCTTTTTGTTTTGTCATCAAGACTTTTTCAATTTTTCGTGTTCCATCTAAAACACTTCTAACTGAATTTAAGCCATAAACCATATCAAAACTACTTTTCATACATTCTCCTCACAAATACACATTACATATTTTATCTCTTTATTGCAATATAAAAAATTGCCTTTTTTTAGCATTTTTTAATTTTGAAACAAATATGAAACTTTTATAATAAAATTTAAGATTTATTTATATTTTTTTGAAATTTTTTGAAACTAATCAAATCTAATATTATTATAAATTAAATCTAAAGGCTTAGTCGCTTCTCTTAAATTATCAGAATATGCAGTAACTTGAGATTCGCTAACTTTTTCCAAAATAATAACCATTTTCAAACAATCCATATCTCTATAGGTAATCAATGAAGAAGAGATATGTTTTACTGTAACATTCAAACGTTCGGCAATTTGTAAAGCAACATGAAGCGCTGGAGTTTTAGCATCCAAAATCAATACAATTTCTGGATTCTTTTTACTCGTCTTCTTTTCAATTTCAACGAACAAGAATAATACAGCAAATGAAAGTATTGTTACTAAAAATCCTTCCAAAATAAAGCCACACCCAATTGCTAATCCTATGCCACCACAAAGCCATAAGCTTGCTGCAGTAGTAAGACCACGAATTCCTGTGCCATTTTGCATTATTGTTCCAGCGCCGATAAAACCTATACCAGAAACAACTTGAGCAGCTAAACGAGCGGAATCACGACTATATCCATTATTTACAGGAAAAGCAAAAATGGATAATCCCATAATTAAAGAAGCACCTAAAGCTATCAAAACATGGGTTCTTAAACCTGCCGCATGTCCGTGAATTTCTCTTTCTGTTCCAATAATTGAAGCGCATATAATAGTACAAACAGCGGTTATCAGGAAAAACAAAAAAACGCCCCATCCACCTAAAGAAGGATTATCTACTAAACTTAAGATCCATTTATCAAATGGATTTAATTCACTAGGATAACTTTCAATAATGGATAAAGCGTTCATATTTTATTATCTCCTATAAAATCTTTTTTTCGATAAGAATCGCTCTAATTTTATCGGCCTCAGAATAGTTTTTTTCTAAACGAAGTGTTTCAAATTCTCGATACAATTTTAAAATTTCTTCATCGATAGTTGGTGTTTCCAACTTGAGACCTATTATATCATGTAAGCGGTTAAAAGTAAAATAAAGCGAAGAAATCAAATTTTCTTGTTTTTGTCTGATAGCATTATTTAAGTCTTTTACCAATTTGTCAAAGATAGCTAAAGCATTAGGAACATTGAAATCATCTGCTAAAGCTTCCATAAATGGATCATAATATTCTTCTAATAATTCACCATCTTTTAGTTCATGATATTTGACAAATAAATCTGCGCTCTTTTTGCAATTGATATATTTTTTAATTTCATTTTCTGCTGCTTTTATTGATTCATCAGTATAGACTAATGGAGAACGATAATATCCTTTTAAAACAAATAATCTAAAAATATCAGGGTTATATTTTTCCAAAAAATCTTTCATATAGACAACATTGCCTAATGATTTACTCATTTTTTCATCGCCCATATTTATAAAACCAACATGCATCCAATTGTTTGCTAGTGGGCTATTATAAACAGCTTCAGATTGAGCTCTTTCATTTTCATGGTGTGGGAACTTCAAATCGAAACCGCCTCCATGAATATCTATCAAAGGTTGGCCGAAAATTTTATTTATCATAACAAGGCATTCTGTATGCCAACCTGGTCTACCATCACCAAAATCTGCATGGAATTTAATTCCATCATCATCAGTTTTTTTCCATAAAACAAAATCCATTGGATATTTTTTATTATCAGTAACTGCTATTCTCGTACCAGCGATTAAATCATCGATTTTTATCTTTGATAAAGATCCATAATCCTTTACTGACTCGACAGAAAACAAGACATCATCTCCAGCCTTATAAGCAACATTTTTATCCAAAGCAAGTTGAACGAATGCAATGATATCATCCATTGTTTCACTGACACGTGGATGGCAATATAAAGGCAAAATATTCAATTTATTTAAACTATCTTCATAAGAAGTAATATAAAAATTAGATAATTCCTTTTCGGTTTTATGCTCTTTTAAAGCCGAATTAATGATTTTATCATCGATATCAGTATAATTTGAAACTAGTTTTACATCGTATCCTAATTCCTTAAAAAAACGATGTACTAAATCAAAAAATACTGGAGGTCTAAAATTACCAATATGACCATAGTTATATACAGTAGGTCCACAGTAATAAATGCTTACTTTATTTTCAGCAATTGGAACAAATGGAACTACTTTTCCTTGATAAGTGTCATAAATTTTAACATTAAATTTCTTCATCTTTCTTTTTCTCCATATTTTGAAGTCTATATAAATTATAATACATTCCGTGAACTTTTAATAACTCTTGATGGTTTCCACTTTCAATAATTTTACCTTGAGAAATTACAAAAATTTTATCTGCATGCTTTATCGTTGATAAACGGTGAGCAACAATAATCATTGTACCAATATTCTTCATTTTCTTTAAGGAATTTTGTATTAAAACTTCTGTTTCAGTATCAATATTAGCAGTGGCTTCATCCATAAGCATAATATTTGGATGATATAAAACAACTCTTGCAAAAGAAATCAATTGACGTTGTCCCATAGAGAAATTATTTCCTCTTTCTTGAATCATTTCATCATATTTATTTGGAAGTTTTTCAATAAAATTATTTGCTCCAACGTATTCGCATGAAGAAATAACATCTTTTTTATCAATTGCATTATCAAAAAGAGAAATATTTTCTGATATTGTACCCGCAAATAAAAAGACATCTTGAAGCATTGAACCAATATGTTTTCTTAAAGAATTCAATGTATATTCACCTATCGGTTTATCATCGATAAGAATTTCACCTTTTTGTGCTTCATAATTTCTAGTAATTAAAGAAATAATCGTACTTTTTCCAGCGCCAGTAGCACCGACAAAGGCTGCAGTTTCACCTGGATTAATTACAAATGAAACATCTTTCAATATCCATTCTCCTGGAATATAGCTAAACCAAACATGTTTAAACTCAACTTTTCCTATCAGTTTATCCACATCTTTGGCATCTTCTTTATCTAAAACTTCAGGTTTAACATCTAAGATAATGCAAATTCTTTCCATCGCTGTTAAAGATTCTTGGAAAGAATTGAATTGTTCAGCAAAACTTGTCATCGGATTTGAAAATTGACCAGCATACAAATAGAAAGTCAATAAATCAGCAGCAACATATTTTCCAGCTGGATCATTTATTATAAGATTTGAGCCATATAAAACTATTATAGCAACTGAAACTATATATAATAAATAAAATAATGGTCTAAATACAGCAAAGAAAGATACTTGATGAAGATAAGCTTTTAATAAAGAATTATTCTTATCATCAAATTCATCTAATTTTCTTTTCTGCTGATTAAAAATTTGAGTTGTTAACATACCTGAAATGTTTTCTGCTAAAAAACCATTTAAGCTTGAAATACTTTTTCTTGTTTCGCGAAATACTTTCTTAGAAATAATTCTAAAACCAATAACAACACCAAAAGAAATTGGAATAAAAATAATTAAGATTAATCCTATCTCCCATGATGAAATTAAAACTTGTACAACAGTAAAAATCAAAGAGAAAAATGAGCGAACAAAACTAGGAATTACATTAGAAAACAAATTATTTATTTTCGCTGTATCATTGGTAACTCTTGTTACAAGCTTGCCTACAGGAAGCGAATTCAATTGATTTATAGAAAAATTTTCTATATGTTCAAATTCTTCTGTTCGCATTTTATAAATTATGTTTTGACCAACTTTTTGCATTATCATTGTGCCATAATATCCCATAACCAAAGTAAGAGTGATAGCTGCTAAAAAAACTGAGCACAATATTACTAATTCTGTAATTTTTCCTTCGGTAATAAATGTTATTCCTAAACCCATAATACGTGGTTCAAAAGAATAGATAGCAATTGCCAATATATCGATAAATAATCCAAAAATAAATATAGCAAGTTCCGGTTTTAAATAAGAATACAATCTTTTAAAAAGATAGGAATCCTTATACATTTTTTCTTTAGAATTAAGTTGCTCTTCAAGTGTCATATTATTTAACCTCCTTTTCTAATTTCTGGAGTTTAACAATATCTTGATAAACTTTATTATCGGCGAGTAGCTCAGAGTGTGTGCCAAAACCAACAATACTACCTTCATCTAAAACAATTATATGATCCAAATCTTCGACTGCAGAAATACGATGGGCAACTATTAAAGTTGTTTTGCCTTTTCTTAATCTTTTTATATTAGAAAGTATTTCTTTTTCAGTTGATGAGTCAACTGCGCTTACTGAATCATCTAAAATTAATATTTGTGGATCTTTAGCAATAGCTCTTGCCATTGAAATTCTTTGTTTTTGCCCACCAGAAAGAGTTACACCTCTTTCTCCAATAACCGTATTATAACCTTCTTTAAAATCTTTAATGTTGTCAGCAACACAAGCAAATCTAGCTGCCATTTCAATTTTTTCTTTATTTAGGCAAGGATTAGAAAAAGCAATGTTATCTGAAATAGAGCAAGAGAACAAAAACGTATCTTGTGCAACATAACCTATTGCTTCTCTTAGTTTATGTGTTGTCCATAAATTGATATCTTTTCCATCGATAAATACATGTCCATCTTCAACATTATATAATTTTAAAATTGTATTGACGAAAGTTGTTTTTCCACTTCCAGTTCTACCGATAATGCCAATGTTTTCTCCTGGTTTAATATCAACATTAATATTTTTTAAAGCTGGAGAAGAGCCATCTGGATAACTGAAAGTTAAATTACGAATAGAAATAGCTCCTTTAACCTCATTATCATCTTTAAGACCTTCTTTATCCTTTACAGTAATCTTAGTATTTAATAGTTCAGTTATTCTATTACAACTAGCTTTTCCTCTTGATGCTGTAGATATCAAAAAAACTATTGCTAAAATCGGCCAAACTAAAGTATCAAAATAACCATAGAATGTCGATAAATTACCACCAGTCATAGTAGTTGTTCCAGGAATTTTAACATCATTGATAATGAAAATACCTCCTATAACTATAATTAAAACTGCAGAAATATAAATAATTGCATTAATTATCGCCGTATAAAGCGAATCAAGTTTAATAAATGCTATGGATTTTTTTCTATTATTATCTGCATGTTTAGCAAAATTGGATAATTGTTCTTTTTCCTTGATAAAAGCTTTTATCACTGAAATTCCTGAAAAGCTCTCTGTGGTAAAATCAGAAAGATTTTCAAAAGCTTGCTGATTTTCTTCATAAGTTTTTGTTTCATATTTTTCTAAAATATTGCCTGAAAAAATCAAAAATACCATCGGTACTGCACTAACTAAAGCTAATGCCCAATTCATTTGTGCCATATAAATAAAAGCCATTGATCCTAAACAAACAACATCAATTAAAAACATAACACCAGCGGAAAAAGTTTCTCCAACTGATTCAACATCATTTGTTAATAATGCCATAAGACCTCCCGTCTTATGCGTTGTGTAGAACTCTTTAGGCAAATTTTCACAATGAATAAAAAGCCTTTTTCTTAAATCGGACTGAATTTTATAATTGACGCCATTGATAAATAAACGCCACACTATTCTGCCGACAAAAACTGCTATTCCTATTAAAAAAATATATAAAACATTTTTAGCAATTATTTCCGATGTTAAAGTTTTATCACTTATAGCATCGACTAAATCACCTATTATCTTTGGAAGAAACAATTGCGTAACATCGACCAAAATTAAAAATAAAATTCCAAAGAAAAAACAATACCAATATTTTTTATAATAGCAATTGATTGTTTTATTAAAAATCATAAACATCCTTTCTATTCTAGAAATGATACCTTTATTGCTAATCTAATTTTCTCAATAGTAGTATCATCCAGATGAATTTTTCCTTTTTCTTTATTAGGAAGTCGAGAAATCCTTCTTTTGCTTATTGAACGTATAGCATCTAGCTTTAAATAACTATGAACACCATCATAGCCTAATCCTTTTATTTCGCCTAAATCAAAAGTTAAAAAAGAACCTTTTGTATCGCTGCTAGAAAGAGGAATAACTATAACATTTCCTAAATCAATAGCCCAGCAGACACAATAATGTCCATGGGTCTTATAATCTGAAAGCTCAGCACCAATATTGATACCGAATTCAGCAAAAATAATATCACCTCTAGTAAGATCATCTGGCTGAGTGGAATATCCTGATTTTTTATAAGACTCTTCAAATAAAGCAGTTTTTCTAAAAAGCCAATTAACATATTCTTCAGCGATATTATTGTCAACATTTTTTAGTTTTTTATCTAAATCTTTTTTAAATTTGAAAGTTAAATCTTTAAGACTTTCATTGCTGGAAAAGCGCATATATAAACCTCAATTTATATATATGCAACATAAATTTAATTCTTAGTGTAACGGGAAATAACTCCAACGACTTCGCCTTCAAAATCATAAATACTTGTATTGACAATTTTTACTTTAACAAAATCACCAACATCCAAAGGTTTATCTGAATAAACAAATAAAGCTCCATCAATATCATCTGGTGCTAAAAAATAACATGTAGCTTGGTAAGCTAAAGAATCTTCATCATAACCAGTGATAATCGCTTCAACTTCTTCGCCCAAATGTTTCTTATTTTGTGCATAAGATATTTTAGCTTGTTGTCTCATTATCTCATTATAGCGTTTAGCTTTAATATTCGAATGAATTTGATTTGGAAGACTATAAGATGGTGTACCTTTTTCTCGAGAATAAGTGAAAACACCTAAGTGATCAAACTTTGCAAATTCAATAAAATCTTGTAAGCATTTAAAATCTTCTTCCGTTTCACCAGGGAACCCAACAATTAGAGTTGTTCTTAAAATTGCATTAGGAACTTTTTCTCTAATTTTCAAAATAAGATTTCTTAGATATTCACTATTTCCACGACGATGCATTGCCCTTAATAAAGAATCAGAAGCATGTTGAATAGGAATATCAAAATATGGAGTTAAGCGAGGATTACTAGCAATAAGATCAATTAATTCATCAGTAATTTCATCAGGGTATAAGTAAAGCAAACGAATGAATTTAAATTCTTCGTGCTTTAAGGCTTCCTTTAATAAGGTACATATATTTTGTTTTAATTCAGGATGATCAGTGCCATACCTTGTTGTATCTTGAGAAATAATAACTAATTCTTGAATTTTATCCTTGGCAATATCATCCATTTCTATTTTTAAAGTTTCTAACGGAATAGAATGAAAACTACCACGAATAAGAGGAATCATACAAAAAGTACAACGATTATTACAACCATCAGAAATTTTCAAATATGCTTGATATGATGGTGTAGAATAAATTCTTTTTGTATTTTCAATATTTCCAGTAAGCTTAACCTTATCGACAACGCTTTGAAATTTAATTGAAAAATTAGGATAATCATGAATTGGAATAATTGCATCAATAAATGGTTTATCCTGTCTTAATTTTTCTTCATTTCTTTCTGGCAAACATCCGACAACAACAAGAGGTTTTCCATATTCATGGGCTTCATCAATAACACCATAAGCTTCTTTAATTGAAGCAGCTAAAAAACCACAAGTATTGATTACTATGACATCTGCAATGCTTAAGTCTGATACAATATTGAAACTATTTCTTGCAAAATAAGACAATATTTCTTCACTATCAACTTGATTTTTTGCACAACCTAATGAAATTAAACCAATATTCATTTTCATATCCCCCATTTTTTAATAAAAATATACATTAATTTATATATATTAATACTTATAGCAAGTTAATTCAATAATAAAGATGCTAACTAATATGTAAGCTTACGAATAATTTAACAAGTTGTTTCTTCAAAAAAATAATCTTTATCATTGCTTATTATTAATAAAAGATATTTTCTAAGAATTTCATTTTTTATTTTATTCTAAAATGTATTTTTTTATATAAATTTATTGCCATTAAATTAAATGTTAATCAGTAGCAAATATCTTATTCTTTTTCACTTATATATAGAAAAATTTATGCTATACTATTTAAATATGGGGGGACTTATGGGACAAGATAAACACCAACCAAAAGACAACAAAAAAAAGTTTACATTTTCAAATGATGCTGAAAAAACATTGATTGGAATAATGATATTTTTAATTTCAATAATCGGACTTTTAAATCGCGGTTATGTCGGTGAATTTCTAACGTATATCATGGTGTATATTTTCGGTGTATTCTATTTTATTTTCTTTATAGGATTAGCCGCATTTGGACTGACATATGCAATTAAAAGAAAAGGTTTTTCTATCAAAGTAAACCTTTATCTTCTCGGCGGCATTCTTTTAATTTTTTCATTGATGATTGCTGCTTCAATTTCTATGGAAAATCTTGAACTCACCAACGTATTCACAACATATAATCATAGAATCAGCTATATTTCTTCATCGTTATTTAACATCAGTGATCTAACAAAACTCGGTTATACTGGCGGTGGGTTTATCGGAACATTTTTTACCGCTTTATTCAACACTGCTTTCACTTCTCTTGGAACCCATATAGTTGCCATAATTTTATTTACATCAAGCATAATTATTTTAATGAAAAATCCACTTCAAAGACTTTTTTCTTGGTCTAAAAAACGTAAAGAAGAGAAAAGAAACAGAAAGAGTTTGGATTTAGAAAAATTAAATGAAGAAAATATCAATGATAACGAAATTGAAGTACCACTAATTAAAAATCCTATTGAACAAGACGAAAAATCATTAGAGAATTATCCTTCTGAATATAAAGCTTCACCATTTAAAACTTCTTCTTTTGACCCAAAGAAAACTTTTAATACTTCTTCTAATGTCAATTCTTCTTCCCCTTATAGCAATCAAATTTTACAAGAGCCACTTGTTGAAAAAGAGGAGATTAAAAATGATGAACCGGAAGAAAAATCCCCTATCAACCTATCCGCTCATAATGATAATCCTTTTATTGCTGATGAAATAAATTATACTGATAAAACTAATATTAAAGTAGAAGAAAAATATAGTAACGTCCCTGATGTAGAAAAAGAAGAAGTGAAAGAAAAATATAATGAACCAGAAGATTCTTATGTTCGCCCTTCACCATTTAAAACTTCTTATTATAAAAATAACACTCAGATAAACTTTGTGAGCAAAGAACAACCAACTATAAAGAAAGTACCTAACCCTGCTCCTTTTGAAGATACATATAAACAACCTGAAGTTATCGAAGAAGAAGTAAATAATGAATATACAATTCCAGGATATGAAGATCGAATTAAACCAGCTCTTCCTCCATCTAACGAAAGAAAATATATTTTACCTGGTGTAGATATGCTCTCCCTTAGACAGGATGACAGCAAAAACGAAATCAATCAAACTGCAAGTTTAGAAAGAGCTAAACAGATCAATCAAGTATTTGATAATTTTAAAATTCATGCTTCAGTTATCTCATATAATATCGGGCCTTCCGTTACTAGATTTAATGTTAGAACCGACCCTGGTGTCAGAGTTAATTCTATCGCCAGCTTGACAAATGAAATTCAAGTAGCTTTATGCGGTGATAAATCAGTTCGTATAGAAACCGTTGTTCAAGGTAAAGATACTTCAGGTATCGAAGTTGGTAATAAGGAAACTACCACTGTCAATTTCCGTGATTGTTTTGCCTCATTAAACAATCAAAACGCTGATAAATTAGTTATTCCACTTGGACAAGATATTTCAAAAAATGTCATCTCTATATCGATAGATACTTTTCCACATCTATTAGTAGCTGGTACAACAGGTAGTGGTAAATCAGTTTTCATACACTCTATTATCATGACTCTTATCATGCGAAATTATCCTGATGAACTCCGCCTTATTCTCATCGACCCAAAAAGAGTTGAATTTGCTAAATACAGCAATATTCCACATCTATATTGTCCAATTATTACCGATGTAATTAAAGCTGGTCCATGTCTAGCTAAACTTTGCAATGAAATGGATCGTCGTTTCCAAATAATGGAAAGAGAAGCTGTTGTCAATATCAAAGAATATCGTCAAGCAATTAAAGATAAAAAAGATAAAGAAGTTTTACCAAATATAGTTGTCATAGTTGATGAATATGCTGATTTAGCACAAAGAAATCAAAAAGAAATTGAACCGTTAATTCAACGTATTGCTCAAAAAGCCCGTGCTTGTGGTATTTATTTAATTATCGCCACACAAAGACCAAGTGTAAATGTCATCACCGGGGATATTAAAGCAAATATTCCTTCCAGAATTGCGCTTTCTGTTTCTACATCATTCGACTCCAAAACTATTCTCGATGAAACTGGTGCTGAAACACTTCTAGGAAAGGGCGACTTATTAGCTAGAATTCCAACATCTAAATCATTGATACGTGTCCAATCAGCTTTTGTCGACAATGATGAAATTACTCGTGTTACAAATTATTTAAGACAACAACAAAAACCTGTTTTCAATCAAGAATTTTTGAACTTGAAAGCTGAGCCTGATGAAAATTCACTAAACGATGGTTCAGGCAATTATTCAATGGAACAAACCCATGAGAAAAATCGGGCTGACCCACTATATCCTAAAGTTCGGGATATGGTTCTCTCTTCCGGAGTCGCTTCATCAAGTTATCTTATGCGTATGTTCCACCTAGGATATGGAAAAGCAGCTAGTTTTCTTGATACACTAGAAGCCGATGGATACATTAAAACTATTTCTGGCGGACGAAAACAAGTCATAAAACAGCAAGATGATTTTGAAGAATAAAAAACTTTAATTACAAACACTTACATTGAAGGTGTTTTATCTTATAAAATTCAATGAAATTTATCGATTTTACTCCAAGAAAGGTCAATAAAGTATGGAATGTTTAACTTTCGATTCACTAAAAACAAAATTATATAATGAATTCACTTCTTATGGTTTAAGAGTTATCTGCTGCCCTATTGAAGGATGCCAAGAAACCTATGCTGGTATCCAGGTTGAAACAGGAACTTATCGCCATGAATTGATGATTGATAAAACTAGAATTCCTCAAGGAACCGCATTATTACTAAAAGATTTATTATTTTTCACCCCTAAAGGAAACGCTAAAGATGTTTTCAAAAAAGTAGGCGCTGAATTAGATTCGTTTATCGATCATAGCGCTACTGTCTTTTATTTCAATACAAAAGAAGATTATAAAAAACCTTTAGATTTACTCTTAACTTTAGTCACCAATCTTTCTTTTAAAGAAGAAGATGTTGAAATTGAAAAAAACAAAATTTTTGCTGAGCAAAAATCAATTGATACTAATTTAAATAAAAAAATGATCAAAGCTCTCCGTGAAAGTTTATACTTGAGTTCGCCTATGAGAGAAGATCCTCTTTCTAATATTGATGAAGTGAAATCCATTCATTATTCAACATTGAAAAAATTCTTTAATTTTAAATATACAATTAAAAATATGACTCTATTTGTCACTGGAAATGTTGATCCTAAAGAATTACATAATATTCTCGCTTCACGAAAATTTATCAAACCAACCTACAATTTTGAAAGTACTTTATTAGAAAATAAAGAAGAATATGGCGAAGTTAGTAGAATTGATAATAACATTCAAAGCGAAATTGATAACGATAAAATTGGTTATGGAATTAAATTTGTTCCAAGACAAGAACTATTTGAAAAATTCGGAGATGATATATTCATCTGTTATGAAATTTTAAATGATGTATTATCAGGAAAAAATAATATCTTTATAAAAAAACTTGTTGAAGATAAATTTTTATTGAATACTGACTTTGAAGGAAAACTAATTCAAGGTGGGGAAGATACATTTTATTATGCACTTTTTAATGCCTTAGATGCAGAAGAAGCTAAATCAAAATTAGATAACTATCTTTCTTCTTTAAAGAAAAATATCAGTAAAAAAGAATTTCAAGCAGTAAAAAGTAACTATGCCAAAGAAAAAGAATTATTATTTAAAGATGCTGGAAAGTTATTTTTAGCTCTCGCTGAATGCTATGAAAATCATTTTGCTTTTCCTGCTGTAGTAGAAAGAGTAGATCATCTTTCCTATCGTACATTTAAAAAAGTTTTAAAAGAAATTTCTAATTATTGTCATACATTTGTTATCACACATAAAAAGGAGAATTAAATATGATTGGAGTAGATATTATTAAAATTTCTCGAGCCAAAGACTTACATGATGACTTTCCTTATCGAATTTTATCATCCGAAGAACTCGATAGATATTTAAGTTTCGCAGACGATGAAGAAAATAAAGCAAGATTTTTAGCTACAAGATGGGCAGCTAAAGAAGCATATGTCAAGGCTTCCAATAATAGAAAAATTGATTTCCGTTCCATTTCTGTAATGAACGATGAAAACGGAAAACCAACTTTAAAGTTTAATAACAAGATTATTGGTGAAGTAAGCCTATCACACGATGATTATGCCATAGCTTTTGTTTTATTAAAGGAGTAAATATGGCTTTAACTACAAATTTGAAAGCTACTTTAAAAAGCGTTGATTCCATTGAAGTAGCTGTTTATAAATCCTATACGTCATCTACTATCAATTTCTTTAATCTTTATGAAAACAATGTTTTCGTAAAATCTTTAAAAGCTATCAGTAAATCTGAATCAAAATCAAGTTTTATTTACACTTTAGCTATCGACTATAATTTTCAAGTAGGAAAGCTATATGAAATAACTGATGATAGATTAGAAAGAACCCCACTTGACACTAATATTCTAGCCAAGTCTAAAGATTTTGAAAAGAATTATCGCTATGATGGAGAGCTTGGTGCTTTATATACCAAAGAAAAAACAACTTTCCGCCTTTTTTCACCTTTAGCTTCTTCAGCTTTTGTCCATTTAATAAATGCAAATTCCGAACAACTTTTCATCCCGATGAAAAGATTAAACGAAGGTGTTTACGAAGCTACTATCGAAGGCGATTATGAAAAAGCACGCTATACATATATCGTCAAATTAAATGGTGAATTTAAAGAAGCTCCTGATCCTTATAGCTTTTCATTAGGCTCTAATTCTCAATTTTCTTATATTGTAGACTTAACTAAAATTAAAAACTATCGTTCTGAATTAAAAAATAACGTTCCCGAACTCCATCGCTTAACCGATGCAATTTTATACGAATTAGATGTTCGCGATATGACATCTTTAACTGAACTAACAAATAAAGGAACATATAAAGCCTTATGTACTTCAGGTCTTACTAATTCTGATGGATATCCTATTGGACTTGATTATATAAAGGGTTTAGGAATTACTCATATACAAATCCTTCCAGTTTACGATTTTCAAACCCATGATGATGATCATCCATTTTCTTCATATAACTGGGGTTATGATCCTTTATTTTATTTTGCCCCTGAAGGATCTTATTCTTCTAATCCTAACGACCCTTATGCTCGCTTATTAGAGCTGAAAGAATTAGTTTCTACCTACCATAATAACGGAATCGGTGTAATAATGGATGTTGTCTTCAATCATGTTTTCAACGCTTCCAGCAATGCTTTACAAGTTCTTTGCCCAGATTATTATTTCCGTTTTAATTCTGATGGTTCTTTATCCAATGGTTCTGGATGTGGAAATGATTTCGAAACCAGAAACTATATGGCCAGAAAATTAATTATCGATGCATTGAAATTCTTTACTTTAGTTTATGGAATAGATGGTTACCGTTTTGATTTAATGGGCATTATCGATGTCGATACCATGAATTTAGCATTTAAAGAATTACAATCAATAAAAAAAGATGTAATCTTCTATGGTGAAGGATGGGATATGTGCACAAATCTCCCTGGTGATAAAAAAGCTAGTATGTATAATGCAAATAGTATCAAACCTATAGGCTTTTTCAATGATCGCTTTAGAGATATTGTCAAAGGTCGTTCTTCGGAATCAGAATTAGCAAATCGCGGATATTTAACAGGTGATACAAATTATATTGATGGCTTTAAAAACGTTTTCCTTGGTTCAAGTGTAACTCTAGCTTTCCCACCATTATTCTCTAATCCAAATCAATCAATAAATTATGTTGAATGTCACGATAACAATACATTGTTTGATAAATTGCAAGTTTGTTTAAAAGGACAATCAAACGAAGATATTCTTCGTCATTTAAAACTAATTAACGCTATAACTATATTTTCTTTTGGTGTTCCATTTATTCATGCCGGTCAGGAATATGGAATGACAAAGAAAATGATTGGAAATTCATATAATTCAGGCGATGATATCAATGGTTTTGATTATGTCATAGCCAAAAAAAGAATCGATTGCATCAATTATTTAAAGGATGCTATAAAATTAAAAAAACAATTACCATTCCTTTCATCAGACAGCAAGAAAGAAATGACCGATCATGTAACATTCGAAAATATTTCTAATGGTTGCTTATTAATTCGCTATAGAATTAATGAAGATGATTATTATCTTTTTATAAATCCAACAGGAAATACAATTTCTTATCAATTTGACAACTATGCCAAAGTAATCTTTAATGAAGCTGGACTTCTTGATGACAATCATTTTTCTCAATTAATTATGATAAATAAATATTCTTTAGCTGTTGCTAAAGTCACGAGGTAAGCCATGTTAAAGTACTCTAGATTAGCTTTACAAATAGTTCCTCGCCTTATTTCTTCAACATTATGGATCAATAGAAATGCCAAAAACAAAAAGAATATTCCATTAGATAAAAGATACGATAAGGCTAGAAAACTTATAATAAAATGCATGCCTAGTTTTCGTTTGGATTTTTATGTCGATGGACTTGAAAATATACCTTTAAATACCAATGTTCTGTTCACTCCAAACCATCAATCTATGCTCGATCCAGTATGCTTAATTTACCTGCTTGAAAGACCTATGTCTTTTTTAGGAAAAAAAGAAGTAAAAAATTTCCCATATATCGGAAAAATATTTAAAGGAATTGATGGATTATTTCTTGACAGAAAAAATTTAAGACAAGAAATAAAAACTTTAGGAAAAGTTTCCGATTCACTAGAACAAAAAAATACCTGGGTAATTTTCCCCGAAGGTACAAGAACAAAAGATCCTAACTATACTTTAGGAGAATTTAAGGCTGGATCTATTAAACCGGCATATAATGCCGAAGTTCCAATTGTTCCTGTTTGTATTCACGGAACTTCAGCCGCATTAAATCAAAAAAAACACGAAAAACGTTACGCTGTTCAAATTTCTTTTCTAAAACCACACTACTATGAAGAATATAAAAACAAATCGACTGTTGAAGAAATTCAAATAATTCAAAAAGAAATAGAAGAAAGCCTAAAATCAAAAATCAAAAGAGAAAAAGAAGAATTCAGTTTTCAAAAAATATATAACAAAAAAATGCAAAGCTTACAAAAATTATAGAGAACCTGTAGAGCCATATCCTCCGGTTCTTTTTTCTTCTATAAAATCATCCTCTGTTTTTAAATATTTTACAAAAATCCCCTGTGCCACTCTTTCGCTTTTTTTTATTTCAACAACTTCTTCACTGAAATTTTGCAAAAGCAATCCAATTTCACCATCATTTTCTTCGTTTTCAAAATAATCAGAGTCGATAACGCCGACATTGTTAGCCAATGTTAATCCTTTTTTCTTAGCTAATGAACTGCGTGGAAATATTAAAAAAACTTCATCTTCATTCATCTGAACTTTAATACCTGTATGAACAAGTTTTATTTCTTTAGGTTCAATTACTGTCTTCTCAACAACTGCTATATCATATCCTGCACTCAACTTAGTTTTTCTTTGTGGAAGACATGGTTCATCTTTTTCAAATCCTTTAGCAACATAAAATTTTCTCATAATAAAAACCTCATTATTTGATATATTAACCAAAAAAATGAGGTAATTCAATGTAATTAATATTTTAAATTATATTTATCTTTATAATATTCAAGCAATTCTTTAAATCTATTATAATGGACAACTTCTCTTTGTCTTAAAAATAAAAGCGGTTGAATAACATCATCTGTTGAAGCTAAATCAATCAAATGCTCATATGTGCTTCTAGCCTTTTCTTCGGCTGCCATATCTTCGGTTAAATCAGTAATAAAGTCTCCACTAGATTGCAGTGTTGCAGCAGTAAATGGAATTCCATTACTATCAGCAGGATATATACCTAAACCATGATCGACATAATATGGAGCTAATCCACTATCTCTGATTTCTTCAAATGTTGCACCTTTAGTTAATTGATATACCATAGTTTGCACCATTTCTTCATGACCTAATTCTTCTGTGCCAATATCTGTTAATAAAGAGCGACCTTTTTCACAAGGCATTGTAAAACGTTGAGCTAGATATCTTGTTGCCGCTCCCATTTCACCATTTGAACCGCCATATTGTGCAATAATCATTTTGGCCATATAGAGATTTTTGTTTTTTATTTTAATCGGAAATTGCATTCTTTTTTGATAAGTATACATATTTAATTCTCCCAAACAGATGGTGTTTTTAACCAAGAGTATTCATTTTTCGGACCAACTAACGCATTTACTTTTAATGGCCCATATTTACTTTCATATTCTTTGATAAGATTATTTGCTTTTAAAGCATATTCATCAAATTTATATAAAAGTTCTATTCTTTCAGGAAAAATATCTAATTTCAAACTTAGATCATGAGCTGCATTTGAATATATCATTATTTCTCCCATCAATTTTTCTTTTTCGTCACTATAATCTGTAATGCAGGTTGCACATGTAGAATAATTTTTATAAGGACGATATTCATTTTTGAAAATATTTCCCTTGACCAAAGCATCAAGAGGTTCTATCAATTCATCAGAAGATGTTTTTACATTTTTTTCATTTTCTTCTTTATTTCTTAAATTCTGTAATTTTTCGACTTCTTCTTTAGTCAAAGGGACAAGATAATATTTTTGATTTTGATAATACATATAAGGTCTCCTCATTTTTATACTATGAAAATTATATAGAATTATCTATTTAATCCGCCTATGCATAATTTTTACCAATATTGCTTTTTCTAAGTTTTTAATTTAAAATAATATGCACGCCGCATTAGCTCAGTAGGTAGAGCAACTGATTCGTAATCAGTAGGTCAGCAGTTCGATTCTGCTAAGCGGCACCATATAAAAAACAAAGGTTTGATTCAAAAAAATAATGATTCAAACCTTTTTTCTAACTATATTTATCTAATTTCATTCTAATAATAAAAAAGTTAAAAAAAACCTTTTCAAATGAAAACCCTTAATCTTTTACTTATTTTATGTTGCAATTATAGGAAAATAAAGAAATTAAAATTTTAAATTGCTAAAAAACACATATAAAAATAAATGTTAAAAGTAATATAATAAAAATAAGGAAAATATCTATGAAAATTGAAATGATTGGTTACAATGATACAAAGGCAATTGGATTATATAGCATTATAAAAATTACTCCTTTTGTATTTTCTTCATTTTTTATTTCAATTATTATTTCTATACCAGCTTTTATTTTCAAAATTTATGACCTTCTTTTTGTTTTTCTCCTTCCTCTATTTTTAATTTTTATCATGGTAATGCAATACTTAATCAATATAACAAATAAAAATTTTCTAAAAGATAAAAGAATAAAACATAAAATTGTTTTAGAAGATGGCATTTTATATAAAGATGAAAAAGAAATAAAAAGCATTGCAAATATACGCTTATATAAATTTAAAAAATTTCTTTTTCTTGAATTAAAGAATTCATATTATAGAATTATGAATAAAGACTTTATCCAAGGAACAAGAGATGATTTTTTATCTCAAATTAAATTTTATCCAAGGCACCATATAACTTTTAAATTACCTCCAAAATCCGATGAAGAAATTACTGAAATAATGTTCAATAAGATTAATTTATCTAATGTTGAACAATTATATTATTCCAAAGATAAAAAACACATTATTTATATTTATAAAAACGAAATCGGTAGTTTTTCAATTGGAAATGAAAAATTATTTATTGCTCATGACGAGGAAAGATATTATTCTGGAAAATATGGTTGGTGGGAACCAAATTATGAAAATTCATTCACTTCATATTTTGGAACAATCGAAGAAGCTCTAAATGATATAAAAAACCAAATTAATGATTTTATAAAATTGAAATAAATTTATTTTTTATCAATGTATATTTTAAATATATTTTCTAAATAATACCAAAGCACTATTTTGTGCGTACTTTTTTTATACACTTTGAATATAAAATAAAGATGTACATAATAAAAAGGATAAAACATGACAAATTTAGAAAAAGGCATTAACTATTTAAAAAAATACAACAATATAAATCTTTCAACAAATAATAATGATTTCAAAACTTTTAGAGCACTTATGAGTATTACAATTCCAGATAAATTGGATTCTTATTTTTATCAAATTTAAGATGAAATTATAAAAGAAGAATCTAAAAAAAGAAAAATTATAGATATTGATAATCTTATACCAATTAAAAATAATATTTTTCAAGAAGATATAACGTTATTAAAGTCAGATGCAA
Source organism: Firmicutes bacterium CAG:345 (assembly GCA_000433315.1). Taxonomy (NCBI): domain Bacteria; kingdom Bacillati; phylum Bacillota; species Firmicutes bacterium CAG:345. The sequence continues at coordinate 32,954 of FR893370.1, forward strand.
TTGTAAATGCTGGAAATAGTGAATTATTAGGATGTTTTCATCCTCTTCATAACTGTATCGATAATGCTATTCATTCCTATGCTGGATTACAAGTTAGAAAAGATCTCTTAGAAATAATGAAAACCCAAGGACATCCAGAATTAAATGAAAAAGCTAAAATTACTAAGGGCTATAATTTACCATCTAAATATATTATCCATAGTGTCGGACCTATTATTGAAAATAAGATAACTAAAGTAAATGAAAGTGATCTTTTTAATTGCTATCAATCATATCTAAAACTTGCCGATAAATACCAATTAAAAAGCATTGCTTTCTGCTCCATTTCAACTGATATTTATGGATGCCCAATTAAAGGAGCTTCGAAAATAGCATTAAAATCTATAAAACAATTTTTTATAGAAAACACTAAAAGCTCAATTCAAAAAGTTATTATCGATGTTTTTAGTAAAGGAGATTATGATGTTTACAAAAAAGAAATTGAAAATAATTATTGATGAAAATAATGCAATTATTTTAGGAACTGGGACTGGATTAAGCAGTGCTGCAGGTTTTGAATATGGTGGAAAAAATCTTTATAAAAGACTATATGCTTTAGTTCAATGAAAAAATTATTTTGTAATTACAACTAATGTTGATCACCAATTTCAAAAAAATGGCTTCGATAAAGAAAGACTTTTTTATATGCAAGGGAATTATGAACTTTTTCAATGCAGTAGAGCTTGCCATAATAAAACTTATGATAATAAAAATTATATTGAAGAAATGGTTAAGATGAAATTCCTTCATATTTAATCCCAAAAAGTCCTAAATTCGGAGAGTCAATGACAACTAACCTCAGATGTGATGATACGTTTGTTGAAGATAAAGGCTGGCATTTAGATAAAAAAGATATAATAACTTTTTAAAGAAATACAAAAATAAGAAAATTTTGTTTTTAGAACTTGGAGTAAGTTATTCAACACCTGTTTAGATAAAATACCCATTTATAAAAATGACTATAGATAATCCTAATGCTACATATATTTCTATAGATAAGAATGATATATATATTCCTGACATAATAAAAAATCAAGCAATAGAAATTCATGAAGATATCAACAAAATAATTTTAAATGTTTCTAACTTAATCAAGTTTCAATTAATGAATATGATAAAATAAAAGAGCTTTATTGTAATAAAAAAAGCATCCAATTAAAGAGAGTTAAATGAATAATATTGATGAATTTAAAAATGCAAAATATGGTTTAATGATTCATTTTGGTCTTTATAGCTTATTAGGTGGAATATATAAAGGACAAAAAGGACCAACTTATGCCGAATGGATTGAATGCGAGAAAAAAATACCTTATTTAGAGATGAATAAACTCGCAAGTATTTTTAATCCTATATACTTCAATGCTGATGAAATTTGTTCTTTTGCTAAAAAATGCGGAATGAAATACATCGTTATTACCACTAAACATCACGAAGGTTTTGCCTTATTTAATTCATCTGTAGATAATTTTAATTGCTATGAATATTCTCCTTGTAAGCGAGACTTAATAAAAGAATTAGCAGATTCTTGTAAAAAATATGATTTAAAACTCGGATTTTACTATTCTCAATGTATTGATTGGCGAGAAAAAGATGGTGGAGGATATACAATTGATTCTACTGGTTCTGCTGGTGATTCATGGGATAATAATTGGGATTATCCAGATAGAACAACAAAAAATTATGAAAGATGTTTCAATAAAAAAATAGTCCCACAGGTAAAAGAATTATTAACAAATTATGGAGATGTATTCTTAATGTGGTTTGATATGCCGCTCGATTCAACTCCATCACAGAGCAAATTTTTATATCAATTAGTCAAAAATTTACAGCCAAATTGCTTAATAAATTCTCGTTTAGGAAATGGTAATTTTGATTATGTTTCTTTAGGTGATAATGAAATTCCCGAATTTATCCCTTCAAAAATTAATGAAAATATAGATTATAATAATATTGAAGGATTTAAAAAATCACCTTATGAATTATATGAATCAGCTTGCACTTTAAATCATTCATGGGGATATAGTTTAATCGATAATGATTGGAAAAGTTCAAAAGAAATATTAAATAATAGAATTAAATTAGAAAAATTAGGAATTAATTATCTTATAAATATCGGGTTAGATTATCTTGGAAGAATTCCTTATAAAGCGAGTGAAATTCTCGAAGAAGTTCAAAACTTTTATAAAAACTATAAAAATTAAGTTTAAGAAGCATTTATGAAAGAAAGAAAATATCAATTATATTAATATCAATTTTCACTCCAATTTTAACAGCAGCATTTTTTGGATATACAAGTGTTTATTATCACGCCGAAGAATATAATCATTTAGAAAATATATCCTATATAACATATAAAGACTATACATTATTTTCTAAAAAAGAAAATGAAAATGATTCATTATTTATTTTTTATCCTGGTGCTAAAGTAGAGAATAAAGCCTATATTGAACTGGCTGAAACAATAGCTGATGAAGGTATCGATGTTGCCTTATGCTCTATGCCTTTTAATTTAGCCTTTTTTGGAATAAATAAAGCAAATAAAATTATCAAAAAATTATATTACTCTCATATTTATATCGGCGGACATTCATTAAGAGGAGCGATGGCATCAAGTTTTGCTTATAAAAACGGGAATAAATTAGATGGAGTAATTTTACTCGAAAGTTATGCAACAAAAATTATGCCTAACAATTTAAAGTGTTTATCATTGATGAAATCAAATGATAAAATTGTTAAAAAAGATAAATTCGAAAAAAATAAAGAATTCTTTAATAAAAATCTTTACATTGAAATGATTATCGAAGGTATAAATCATTCAATTTTTGGAAATTATGGATTGCAAAATAAGGATGGCATTACTGAAAATTCCAATCTGAAGCAATAGAAAATCACTGCAACAAAAATCAAAGAATTAGTTGAGTTATAAAGACAATTTTAAATAGCAAATCTAAATTGTATCTTAATAATATATTGATAATATTTCAACATTAGCTCTTTCTGCTGTTATATCAATATCGATTGATTGCGCATAAACATTATCTAAAGAACAATAATATTCAAATGTTTTATTTTCGTAACCCTGATTTAATGCTTTAACTAAATAAGAGCTTATTATTTTGTTACCGCTGCGTGTAAAAGTAACAACTATATCACAATTAGAAAATACATTATAAAAATCACGTGTAAAATCTTGTAAACAGCTATATCCTTGATTATAATTTTCGGTATTTCCTAAATATATTTCATCATGATTGCAATCATCTTGCCAACCAAAACTATCTAATCTATTGACCCAACGGTCTCCGGTATTAGAATTAGATATAATGCTTAATGCCGTTCTCCATTTTACATATTCAGAATCTGTTCTATTTTCTGAAGTAAAACATCCATTCATATGATATTTAAGTTGTACTGAAAAATCACCACTTAGATTTTCAGCAACTTTATACCAACCATTTTTATCTATCCAATTATTAATATTTTGATAATTTAGTTTATTTTTGCCAGATTCAATAATCTCTTTTGTAACTTTTTGAGAGCCTGGAAAATGGTATCTCACATTCATTACTCCATCTTTATCCTGAAGTATTTTAGTAATTTGCTTAGTTTCAGTAGCCAAATTTTCAATAGTTGGGGAAGGCAAAGTAAATTCATCATTTTCTTTACCAATATAAATTTGAGGAGTATGAACAATATTTCCTTCTTCATCTAAATAGTTAATTTTAAATGATTTGATATTCTCTTCGAAATATTTTTTATAATCCGTTCCTTCTTTTACATCTGAAACACGGAAATATTTCATGTTATCTTTTATCGCTGGACCAATTTCTAAACCATATTGTTTTATATCTTCTTTAACAGTACGTGAAAAGTCTTCTATTTTAGCAATTGGTGAAGACTCATTAAATTGATAAGAAGACTCTTTAGAAGCTAAAAAACAAAATACCGGTTTTCCATTTAAATAAAAGTAAATAGAATTATTTTGTCTAAATGCAATATCTATATACTTATCTTCCAATCCTTTTGATAATAAGGCATCATATTTATAAATTTTACTTGTTTCAGAACCATAAAAGTCTTGATAATTTCCTTGATCATCTTTTAACTTTAAAGTTCCATTTCCTATTTCAAAATGTTTAGATTTAAAAATTACGTTCCAATCAGATTCACAGTTATTAATTACATAAGATAATGTAAAGCCATCATTTACTTTAAATGGAGTATATTTTTTTAATGCTGTAACATCATTAAATTCTTCTTCAGTAAAAGAATAAGTGACGGTATATTCTAAATTATCATTTCCCATATTGCCTTCGATGATAGAGTAATCTGGCATCATAAAATCTACTTTAGGTGATTCATAAAAAAATTTATCTCCTATTTTATATTCCTGATTAACTGTTTTAAATTCTTCATAATTATCGTAGCAGTAATGGATTGTCAATAATCTTTTTTCATCATTTATAGTATTGCTTGTTTTACTATCATCAGCGGTAGTAGATAAAGAAGAACTAATAGAAGAAACTGAGCTTCCTGAAATATTAGAACTAGAAATATTAGAACCAGCGCATGATGTGAGCAACAATAGACTTGTCAATAAAATTTTCTTTTTCATAAATCACCTTTTATTTATATAGAGCATCATAAAGTTCACTGAGATATATGTTTTGATTTAAACGAATTATATACTTAACATTATTTATTGACTCTCGCCAACTTGTCATAATCGAAGCATCTTTTCCCCAACGAAGATATGATTCTAAACGATATGGTCCAACTTGATCCATCAGATCATCGATTACCTCAACAGCGTGATCATATGATAAATTATTAGCTAGTAAATATTTTGCCCTTTGATACATATGCTTTTTAAATGTTTCATTTTGTGAAAGCTTATTGAAAATATTATATTTAAAATAAGAATTAGCATGATTCTTATTAAAAAAGTTTGTCGATTCTGTAAAAGCAAAGTCAACATCATGAATTGAAAATCTCCATTTTCCATCTGCGTATTTGTTCTTAGAATCAATTTTATTTGTTTTCCAAATTCGCAAATTATTATAATTTCCTACAAAATCCCAATTGCGAGCAAAAGAATGAGCAATCATCACATCGATAAATGAGTCTTCATCAATATATTCTGAAACGAATTTGTTATATACTTCTTCATCAGTAAAATCATTATTGTCAACAAATTCATTAAGCTTAGCTATTTCTTCCATGCACTCATTTTCATCGCCTTCATCAACTAAATAATTGCCTTTAAGTTGTAATGCTAAAACATTAGATTTTTTTACGCCATAATTATCAGAATAATAAACATCTGAATAATGTTCCCTTATAGTTTCAAGTCCCCAATATTCACCATTGATATATGTTAAACAAGGACGACTAGCAGTAGTTGAAGCATTAGTATAAGCCATTAAATTTTGTATTATGGCATCATTAAGTCCTGTCCATTGTTCAAAACAGTTGCCACCATTATGCAATCTAAATCGAGTAATATCTGTCAAATCATTTTCTTGATTTCCTAATTGTTTTCTGTCTCCGAATACTTTTTCTTTAACAGTCTTATTTTTTTCACCGAATTGATTTTTATTAAAATTTAAATTCAATGTTCTTTGAGGATAACCACTAGACCAATTACCGCCAATTTTAATTTTAGTATTGCGATAAAAAGTCTGATCATAAATAGGATCTAAGTATTCTAAATTAGCTCTTTTCTCAATTTCTTGTTCCGGTTTATTATAAAAACCTTCTTTTTTAGAAAAAATATCTTCATAAGGCATAGATAAACTTATAACAGGAATAGTAAATTTATTTTGAATATCATCATCAACAAAATAAGATAAAGAACGGGTAAACAATTGTTCGTTCGTGTTTTTATCAATCAGCTTTATTGTTAAAACTGTAGATTTTTTAGTCAGATAATAATTTTCCGGCTTTTGAACATTATAGATATAATCTGTTGAAATGCATCTTCCATTAGTGTTTAAAGGAAGAATTCCATCAACCGATGTTGTGAGAGGATAATTTTCAATATTTCCTATTTTCATCTTTTCTATATGTATCGGTTTACTATAAGTATTTTTTGAATTATTTTCAGGAACAGATGAATCAAAAGAGTAAAGCAAACGATAATCTTTATCAGTCATTTTAAAATTCAAATCAAATTCTTCATCATAAAATCCAGGATTATGACTGACATATAATCCATCATATAGCTCTACCATTCCTTCAACTTCATTATTTAAAGTTGCAGGATCATCTTCTTTTTCACCAGATGTTTTTCGATTGATTATTATTTCATTACTTTCGCACGAAGTTAACATGAAAGCGATTAAAATTAAAAATAATTTGTTTTTCATACAAATATTTTACATTATTTTCTTTTGTTTTGAACATATTTTTCATGTTTTCTGATGGTTGTAAATCTTAAATTAAAATGCTATAAAACATTTGAGGTATTTTTTATGATCAAAAACAAAAAAATGATTTTAGAAACTATAAAATTCTTGTTGTCTTTAGTTTTTTCTATCGGTATATTTATCCTTGGTTTTGTTTTAGGAAAACAATGTGATTTTTCCATAGTTTATTATTATATTGGAGTACTTGTAGTTTTTTTCGGATATTTAATTTTTTGCTTAGCATATTATGCTAAATACGAAAAAGAAATTCAAAAAATGAAATCAAAAAACTTTATCAATCATATAGAAGAACAAAAGAAATATATAAATTCAAATATATCAGAAACAAAAAATAAAATTTTAAAAATGTATTCCTTCTGTATTTGCAATATATTCGTTTCTTATTTTATTTACTATTTTTGTTTATTTTTTACCGGATTAGTTTATCCAACAATTATAAATAATGATAATATTGCACCTTTAGCAGCCTTTACTGCTGTAGTTTTCGTAATTATCTTTTTAATAATTTTAATTCCTTACTTCAACAGTTTAAAAGCAAATAAAATTACTTTGTCATATCAAAAAAATCAATATAAAATTCTTACAACATTTATCGCTGAAATCTTTAAAAGCGAAGATATCAATAAATCTTTTATAGTCAATATAAATATTAACGATAGCAATTGTGCTATCGAAGAAAAAACGATAAATTAATTTTTTATGTTGGTGATCTTCTTTTAAAATTTTTAACTTTAGATGAACTAAAATCTGTCTTCTATCATGAACTTGCTCATTATAAACATAAAGATACAAAATATTTATCTAAAATTAATAAAAAACAAACATTTGTTGAAAAATATTCTTTTCTTTTTATATGTCCTTGTGCCTTAAAAGTTTCCGTTGAAATAGAATTATCGAAAATCATATCTAGTAAATATTACGAACAAAAAGCCGATGATGAAGTTCTCGACAAAAATTTAAACAAAGAATTTTCTCAAGCTAATGTAAAATTATTTGGTCTATCTTTAATTTCTAGTGCACCTAACTTTGAAATTATCAACAAAATAAATGAAGAAAAAGGTTTTTCTGAAGAAACAATATCTTTAAATTATAAGCTTATATATGAGAACTATATGAAAAATATATCCACATTTGATTATATTTCTACTCATCATCTTGAAGAAAGAATTTCAACTCATCCAAATGTCAGAATGAGAAGAGAAAAATTTCATCTCAATAATATAGATATCAATTTGATTGAAAACAATTATTTCAATGATGATATAAAATTGGCTTATATTAATTTTAATAAAGATAATAAGTCTAATTTCAATCCTAATTTTTGTGAAAAATATAAACTTTATAAAGAAAATATCTGTAATTTAGATAATATTTCTAACAATTCTGAATTAGTAAAATTATTAAATGATGCATTATCTTATAACGATTTTAATAATGGTTTAAAAATAGCTAATATTCTGATAAAAACTGATGAAGATAATTCCTTTATCAATTATGCTTTAGGTTATGCTTATTTTAATTTGCTCGATGAAAAATGTATAAAGTATTTGCAAAAAGTTATTGACGCTAATAATTCTAACTATAAAATGCAAGCTTTATCTCTGCTTGGACAATATTATGTTTATATGGGAAATGAAGAGAAAAGAGATGAACTTAGAAAAATCCAACCAGATTTCATAGATGAAAATATCATTTTAAGCAAAGTTTCCAGCTTAGAAAAATACGATAAACTAATTGTTTTAGAAGACAAAGAAATCATCGATAAAATTATAAATATTGTTAAAGATAAAGAGGAGATAATCGAAATTCGAGCAGGCATAAAAAGAATCAAGTCAAATCAATGTATTCATATTATTTATATATTAAAAAAGAAACCAAATAATATCGGTGATATATATGAATATATCAATTCAAATGCTTATTTAATGGATAGCGAAATCAATAATATGCTTTCCATAAAGAAAACTCTCTTGAATTATTATCCATGCCTAAAAAAGAAAAAATATATAATTTATATTCGCACAAAAAATTAATAAAATATAAAAATCATTAATATTTTCGAAAGAAAATCTTCTTCTTTCATTGCTTACAAAAAATGAAAAGTATATACTAATGAATAGATAAAAAACGAGGTTATACTATGAAAATTAACGGAACTTATTTAACTGTTAGAGAAATATATGAAGCCATCAGCAATAATGATGAAACACTTGATGGAAAAGAAGTTATCATCGATGGCTGGGTTCGTACAAATCGTTTGATGGGAAATTTAGGTTTCATCTCTTTTAATGATGGTACTTGCTTTAAATGCGCTCAATTAGTTTATAATTCTAATTTAGATAATTTTGAACTGGCCAGCAAATCCAAACTTGGACAAGCCATTTCCATCGAGGGAATTGTTCATTTAACCCCAAGCGGAAAACAACCATTTGAAATCGAACTCACAAAATATGTTTTAGTCGGTGATGTTGATGAATCTTATCCTCTTCAAAAAAAGAAAACTTCTTTTGAATATTTAAGAACTATTCCTCATCTTCGCCCAAGGGCAAATACTTTTACTGCTTTATATAGAGTCAGAAGTGTTTTAGCATTTGCCATTCATGAATTCTTCCAAGGAGAAGGTTTCATCTATGTTCATACCCCTATTTTTACTTCCAATGACTGCGAAGGCGCTGGTCAAGCATTCAAGATTTCTACAGGAGATAAAAATCCTGATGAATTCTTTGGAAAACCAGTTACTTTAACTGTTTCCGGTCAACTTCATGTTGAACCTTTAGCTCTTACTTTCCGTGATGTCTATACATTCGGTCCAACATTCAGAGCTGAAAAAAGTTCTACTACAAGACATGCTGCTGAATTCTGGATGGTTGAACCTGAAATTGCCTTTGCTGATATTTATGATGATATTGATTTAATGGAAGATTTCATGAAATATATCGTCAAATATGTTTTAACAAATTGTCCTGATGAAATGGCTTTCTTCGATCAAAGAATTGAACCAGGATTGCTTAATAAACTCAACGACTTTGTCAATAAAGAATATGAAATAGTTTCTTACGATGATGCTATTAACATCTTGCTTGATGCCCAAAAGAAAGGCGTCAAATTTGAAAACAGCGACATTAAATGGGGAATGGATCTCATGAGTGAACATGAACGTTTCATTGTCGAAAAAACATTTAATTGTCCAGTTTTCTTAATTAACTTCCCAAAAGATATCAAAGCTTTCTATATGAAACAAAATCCAGATGGTAAAACAGTCGCCGGTGTTGACCTATTAGTACCTGGTATCGGTGAAATTTGTGGCGGATCAGAAAGAGAAGCCGATTTCAATAAATTAAAAGCCCGTATCGATGAATTAGGACTTGATGAAAAAGCTTACGAATGGTATTTGGATACCCGTCGTTATGGTGGTTGTCCACATGCTGGCTTTGGATTAGGCTTTGATCGATTATTAATGTTTATCACTGGTATGGAAAATATCCGTGATGTTGAAATATATCCAAGAACCTATAAAGAGATTAAATACTAATGAGTAGAAAAGACAAAAAATCTAACCCAGATTTAACTGCTGAATGGCGTATGGAGCAAGATCAAATAAAAAATGGTCAAACTCCTAATCCTACTCCATATCAATTTTCTAACAATAATTTTGATAATTCTTATCCTTATTATCAACAACCTCAGCAAAATATTCCTCCTTATAACGCACCAAAACCAGGTGCTGATTACTATGGTTTTGATAATAAAAAAGAAACTAGTAATGTCCAAAACGAGCAGAATAAATCTCGCGTTAAACAAAATCAAAAAAAAGAAGATGATATTGAAAAACAATATCGATCTGCGCAAAGAAAAAGATATTTTCTTCGTGGTCTTTTGATTTTAATAAATTTAGGATTGTTATCTTATGTCTGTTTAAGTGTCGTTGGAATAATTTTTGATTCTCAAGGGAATAATGAAAAAAATATCGATGCGTATATAACTTTAAAAGGAAAAAACAAAAAAGATTCTCAAAAAATTTATGATCGATTATTGGATGAAAAAGAAGTTTCAACTTTCAATGATTATGGCATTCTCGGTGATGATTTATATCTTTCAAATTATTCATTAAAAAATACTTCTTCTTTCCAAGAGTTCTACTTTAGCCGAATTGATAACGTTAAGGACAATGAAGATTTCTATTGGGCAAGAATGGAAAAGCTTAATTTTTCTAATTTTGAACCAGGGGATTATGCTCTTACTACTAATCTAGCGAACAAATACCCTCTCAAATATAATGGTAATTCTTCTATTTATCAAACTTTCTATTCTCTTCCTAATTCTTCAGGTGAAAGAAGAGAAATTACTATAAAAGGAAATAAAGTTTCCCCAATTTTCTTAATTTCTGTTAATGTTATTACCGAACTTCCAGAATTTTGGTACGATGTTGTCTATTACGCTGATAGAGATAGTGAAATTCCTAATATTGATAGAATAACTTCTAAAGTTGTTTATAAAGATGAAGGAATGCAATCGGTTTATTTAACAAATGCTAATTACGCTATAGATTTATCAGGAACCGATAACTTTTCTTCAAAATATACAGCGTTAGAAGGTTTTACAGTTGATGATAACAACAATTTCATCAAAGAAATAGGCGGATATTTAACCGGTGCTAATTCTTTAGTAGATGATAAGAGTTCTGTTTTAAATTCTATATATAAAAATGATCATTTAGGGAAAAAAGTTTTTACATTAAAAAATGATGATAATATCGATATTAAAACCGATAATATCAACAAAATACTTTCAACAAAATAATTAATTAAAATTTATGAATCTTAGCGAGGCCGCCTTTAGCGGTCTCTTTATAATCTGCAGATAAATCTTTTCCTGTTTCTTTCATCACTGCTATAACTTCATCTAAAGAGATAGCATTATGACGATATGGAACTAAATGTTTTGCAAAAACATAAGAATTAAAAGCTTTAATAGCTGATATAGAATTTCTTTCGATACAAGGAATAGCTACATATCCCCCTACAGGATCACATGTTAACCCTAACTGATGCTCTAAAGCCATTTCTGAAGCATATTCTATATGATCAAATGAAAGTCCATCAGCAGCGCATAATGCACCTGCAGCCATACTTGTTGCTGAACCAATTTCTGCTTGACATCCACCTACTGCTCCTGATATTGTCGCATTTCTTTTTATTATTGTTCCAATTAAACCAGCAACAATTAAGGCATCTATCAACTTATCTTCTTTATAATTTAATTGCTTTTTTAAATAATAAAGAACTGAAGGCAAAACACCCGCTGAACCACAAGTTGGAGAAGTAACAACCAAGCTTCCAGCAGCATTAGATTCGCTTACAGCATAAGCATAAGTTGAAATATATAAATCTCTTTTATCAGCATCTAAACAATTTTGAGCTTCTTTATATAAAAGAGGAGCTATTCTTTTTATATGCAATTTACCAGCGATATATCCTTCGCTTACCAGGCCATTTTCTATTTCTTTTTCCATATGAGATAAAATAGATTTTAAATAATTCTCTATACTTTCACCTTCATACTTTTTAACAAAATCCATATAACTCATTTCATTTTTTTCAATATAATCTCTTACTTCCTTAAATGAAGAGAATGGATATACAAGTTGATCCTTTTCAGCTTCGCCATCTTTTTTAGCTATCTGTCCACCGCCTAAAGAGAAATACACTTCTTCTTTGACTAATTTTTCATCCAAAAAAGCTTGTATTTTCATAGTGTTTGGAAATTCTGGAATATTTTTTAAATCAAATATAACTTCACAATCTTTTAAAACATCTTTAATAATTTTATCGGTTAAATGCCCCTTTCCAGTCAAAGCCAAAGAACCAAAAAGAGTGACAATAAAGTGATAATTTTTATTATCATTTATCTCTTTTAAAAAACTTTGACAGATTCTATAAGGGCCAATTGTATGACTAGATGATGGACCAGGACCAATACGATATAAATCTTTTAATGAACAGAGCATATTTATTTTAATAAATCCACAAGAATATAATCTAATATATAGATATAATCTTCTTTTACGCGGACTCCTTCTTCATCAATTATAAGATATTCTCGAGTATTTTCAACTTCTTTTTTATATTCTTCAAGAAATTCCGATTTGAACTTATCGTAGTATTGTTTGAATGTAAATCCCTTATCAAGACGCAAATTAAGCATGATGAAATCATTTTTTTGTTCAAAAAAATCTTCAACATTTTCATTCAAAATATACTTGCCATCTATATATTTTAAAATCGAACGAGTCCTAGTTGCTCTTACACCATTATAAAATGAAGTCGCTCCAAGACCAGCAGCAAGATAGTCTTCTCCTAGCCAATACGTTAAATTATGTTTAGATTCATAACCAATTTTAGCAAAATTAGATACTTCATATCGGAAGAAGCCTTTGTCTTTTAATAATTTTTTAGCTTCATAATAGATTTCCGCATATTCATCATCTTCAATCGGTTGAAGGTGAATATTATGAAGATATGTTCCTTCTTCAATAGCTAGCGGATAAATTGAAATATGTTTAGGATTTAAATTTAAAATAAAATTCAGGTCTTCGATAAACGCTTCTTTAGTACTTTTTGGCCAACCATAAATAAGATCGAAATTATAATTTATAAAATCATTAGCATCCAAAAGTTTTTTTATTTCAACAAGCTTATTTTTATCAGTGTGTCGATTTAAATAATAAAGATTATCTTGTAAAGTTTCTACGCCGATAGAAAGACGATTGATACCATATTTTTTCAATAATTTTATTTTTTTATCTGTAATTTCTATTGCTGTAGTTTCAATTGAATATTCTTCTAATTGACTTAAATCGAAATTTTCCTTGATAAAAACAAACAAATTTTCCAAGTCTTCACAGGATAAAGAAAGAGGAGTTCCCCCACCGATATAGATTGTTTTCAAAGGAATTTTAGGAAGATTTTTTAATTCACAAAAAAGTGATTCCAAATAAGGTTTTATAAATTTTTCAATAAATAAAATCTTAGGGAAATCACAATATGCACAAATATTTTTACAAAAAGGAATATGAATATAAAGACTAATTTTCTTCATCGTTATCTTGGGAATCAGCATTTTCAAGATAGTCTTGCTTTTCAATTTCAGCAATTCTTCTATTTTCTTCTTCTTCGTTTAACGATTCTTTTTTTATTTGCTTAATTTGTTTTTTTCTTTCTCTGGCTTTTTCTTTTTCAATTCTCTCTTTTTCAGCTAAATTATCTTCTTTGACAATTAAATTATCTATATGTTCTTTTGATGCACTTTTTTCATCATGTTTTTCTTCAGGTTTTAGTCCTGGAACGTATTTTCTAAGCAAGAAAACAACAACGGCTATAGCTGCAATAACAGCAATAATAATCAAAGCTACCATAATAATAAATTCTCCTTTAATTCTAATTTATCGGCGAGGTATCGGTGTATAAACAAATTTGTTTCTGATCTGAGATTTTTTATAAAAACCACTATCGGCCAAAAAATCCATTGAAGTTCTTGCGGTCTCATATGCAACATCTTCTTCTTTTTTAAATTGAGCTATTGTGTAATGTTTTCCAATAGTGCAATGCAGAGCATAGAAATGAGCTTGCGTTTTTTTCAAATACGGATAAATCTCCATAAGGTTTTGAACAATGCTTCCTATTGCATTTTTTTCTACACCTGTAGGAAATACTGGAAGAGCAACTTCACCTTGACTGACAAGATTTTTAGGTATATTTTCTTCATCATAGATAAATGATGGAATTTTTTTAACTATAGGCTTTACTTCTTCGACAATTTCTTCCTTTTTTTCTTCCATAATAGGTTCATCTATTTTATATTGTTCTTCTTTAACAAATTGAATCTTAACTTCTTCAATCAAATCCATTAAAGTATCTAGATCACTATCTATTACATCTAAATAATATACAACAAAATAAGTTAAATCTCCTGTTTCTTGAACAATTTTTTTAACTTTTCTAATTTCTTCCTGGTGATCAAATCCTATTCCTTCAGTTAACATTAAAAATCCTACATCTTCAAAGCCTTTAGATAAAAGCACTTTTGCAAGAATTGAAGAAGTCTCTTCTAGCTGATAATCAAAAGGTTTAATATAATCAAAATAGAAAAAACTAATAATGCTTTTTAAAAGAGGAGAAAAATCTTCATCATTTAAAAAATTTAAATAATTATCAATCAATCCATCAAGTTCTTCAAGTGGAGCAGCTTTATAAATATAATTTTTTTGAAAATAATGAGGAGTATCTATTTCTGAACTTCGGAAATAATTTTTTAAACTATCTTCATAGCTTTCGCCAGCAACCATGCCATTTATGGCTAAAAGCAGTTCTTTATTTATATTAACCTCATGATTTTTAAAATATTCTAAAGTATTTTGATAAGCACATAAAGGAGCAACATTAGCTGGTAATACACCAATATCATGTCTTATTATATGAAGCATCATATCTTCAGTAATAGAATCATCACCATAATTCATTTCAATAAAAAACCTCATCAATACTTTTTCATTGAAAATCTTTTTAAAATCTTCACCCTCTTTATTATAACGAACATAAGTTTGGAAAATTTTTCTTTCAATATTTGAAATCTTTTTAGTTAAATTTCTATATAAGGTCAACGAAAAAGGATGATGATCAATATTTATAAGTCCAGTATCAGCCAAAAAATTAGATCTATATAGCAAAACTTTATCCCAAATCGAATCAATCATCGACATGTTATACGCTTTTTTTACATCATCTTTAGTAGCATAATGTTCTTCAGTAAACCTAATACCCTCATCATGTAGTGCCATATTTTTTCCTCGATTTTTATTATAATTGAATTCCAATTTTAAATAAAGACATTCAGCAAAAAAATACTAATTTACTACTAAAAAGTCAAAAAAACTAATAATTAGACAAAAAAATATACTAAAAAACTCTTTTAGCTTTCAAAAGTTAAAAGAGCTTTTTGTTTTATTATTCTTCATCAATTGACAAAATAGCAATAAATGCTTCCTGTGGAACAGCAACTTTACCAAATTGTCTCATACGTTTTTTACCTTCTTTTTGTTTTTCAAGAAGCTTTTTCTTACGTGAGATATCACCACCATAACATTTGGCAAGAACATCTTTTCTTAAAGCTTTAATATCGCTTCGAGCAATAATTTTTCCACCGATAGCTGCTTGAACTGGAATTTCAAATTGCTGTCTAGGAATAACATCTTTTAATTTATCAACGATAACTCTGCCCCTTCTATAAGCAAAACCTTGATAAACAATAGAAGTTAAAGCATCGCAAACTTCGCCATTAAGCAAAATTTCCATTTTGACAAGATCACTTTTTTCATATCCTAATAGTTCATAATCTAATGATGCATAACCAGCACTGACAGATTTTAATCGATCAAAGAAATTAAAAATAATTTCTGAAAGTGGCATTTTGTATTTCAAAGAAACTCTTGTTTGATCAATATAATCCATACTGAGAAATACTCCGCGATGATCCTGACAAAGTTTCATTAAACTTCCAACATAACTCGTTGGTGTCAAAACTTCAGCCTTGACCCAAGGTTCTTCAGCAAGTTTGATATTTCCGGTCGGTGGAAATTCACAAGGGTTATCAATAATGTGTTCAACATTATCAGTAGTTGTAACATGATAAATAACACTTGGAGAAGTTGAAATCAGATCTAATCCATATTCATTTTCTAACCGTTCTTGAACAACTTCAAGATGAAGAAGTCCTAAAAAGCCACATCTAAAACCAGATCCTAAAGCAGTTGATGTTTCCGGTTCATAAACCAAAGCAGCATCATTTAAAGCCAACTTTTCCAGCGCCTCTCTCAAGGCTTCAAAATCATCATTATCAGCTGGATAAATACCTGAATAAACCATCGGATTTAATTTCCTATAACCAGGTAAAGCTTCTGTACAAGAATTATTTTTTAATGTAACAGTATCACCGACCATAACATCATGGATATCTTTAATTTGCGCGCTTAAATATCCTACTTCACCAGCACCCAATTCTTTGACTCTGACTTCTTTTGGTGTTCTAATACCTAATTCTGTAACAAGATATTCTTTTTTGGCGCTCATCAAAAGAATAGTATCACCAACGTGAATAGTTCCTTCTTTGACTCTGATCATCATTATTACCCCACGATATGGGTCAAAATGAGAATCAAATATCAAAGCTTTTAAAGGAGCATTGATATCACCTTGGGGACAAGGTAAATCTTCTACTATTTTTTCTAAGACTTTATCGATATTCAAGCCTGTTTTTGCAGAAACTGGAACCGCTTCTGAAGGATCCATGCCTAAAGCATCGATCAATTCTTCTTTCGTTCTATCTAAATCTGCACTAGGAAGATCCATCTTATTAATTATTGGCAAAATTGTTAAATCATTATCAATAGCTAAATAAGCGTTAGCTATCGTTTGAGCTTCCACTCCCTGCGTCGCATCAATAACAAGAATTGCACCTTCACAAGCTGCTAAAGAACGTGAGACTTCATAAGTGAAATCTACATGTCCCGGAGTATCGATCAAATTAAAAAGATAATCTTCACCATTTTTAGCATGATAATTAATCGAAACAGCATTTAGTTTAATTGTGATTCCTCTTCGTCTTTCAAGTTCAAGATCATCTAGTAATTGTTCTTTTAATTCTCGGACTTCAACTGCACCAGTCGATTCTAAAATACGATCGGCCAAAGTAGATTTTCCGTGATCAATATGAGCTATTATGGAAAAGTTTCGAATATGTTTTAAATCGTATTTCATTTATTCCTCCAAAAATCATCAACTTCTTGAGTTATTTCATCCTCTGTATATACATAAGAAATATTTTGATATTTTTCCGTTAATATATTGCGATAAGGAAAAGTATTATACCTCATATCTATATATAATAACATACCTTTATCGAATTCGCTGCGTATAACTCTTCCTGCCGCCTGTAAAAACTTGTTGATACCAGGATAGACATAAGAATATAAATATCCTTGTTTTTCTTCATCATCGCTTGAATTTAAATCATAATAATTCTTCAAAGCATCATTTTCATAATTGACCATCGAAAGTCCTACTCCGATAATAATAGCACCGATCAAGCGATCATCAATCAAGTCAATTCCCTCAGAAAAGACTCCTCCAAGAACGACAAATCCAATATTTGTCTTTGTCGGATTTTTTTCAAAATGAGCAAGAAATTCTTCTCTTTTTTCAGTTGTCATACCTGCATCTTGAATATAGAAATTATAATTTTTTGAAAGAGGGAAAATATCTACAATTGCTGTCATATATTTATAACTAGGGAAAAAGACAAAATAATTACCTGTTTTTCCTCCAACAAAAGCCAAAATAGCTTGAATTATCTTTTTCTTGGTAAAATCACGATCTTTATAATATGTTGAAATATTTGTATTAACTAAAACCTTTAAATTTTCTACAGGAAAAGGTGAAGGCAAAAATAATTCTTCATGCTTTTCTTCAGCTTTTAATAAGTCTAGGAAAAAGTTTTGCGGAGTTAATGTTGCACTGAAGAAAGTTCCAGAAAGAAATATATTTTTTGCTGGGCGCATAAAAGGTCTTGAATCTAAACAATTCGCATTAAATTTTAATAATTTTCCATTTTCCGAGATTTCAAAAAAATAAGAATATGTTTCATCACTTTCTGGCAGACTCAAAAAACTTTTAGCCTTATAATAAACATCAAGAAATTGATCGGTGACATCTTTTCCACCTTCTTGCAAAAAATTTTTTCCTTCTTCTAAAAATTTATCTAAAACCAAAAACAATTCATCTGGTATTCCATCAACTTTCAAAACATTTCCGAAAAAATCTTCTTGTGGAAATTCATTGATATCTAAATTTAAAAAATAATCCATAACTTTTTTTATCAATCTATACATTTTTTTATGATTAAAAGATATAGCTCTAAAATCTTTATATAGCAAAAAGAAAGAATAAAAATCAATTTGACCACTATGCATATCACGAATTCTTGAAGGAAGATTATGCGCTTCATCTATAAGCAGATAATAATTTTTTGGTCCTTCATCAAAAAAACGAATAAGATGAGCTGTCGGATGAAAAAGGTGATTATAATCAGCAATAATTACATCATAAAAAGTTGAAAGATCCAGTTGAAATTCAAAAGGACAGACCTGATATCGATAAGATAAAGAGATTATATCTTGAAATCCTAAACAAGGATATTCTTGATAAATTGCATGAATAATAGCATTGACTTTTTGATAATAATCGACAGCAAAAGGACACTCATCAGGGTTGCAATGTCTTTTTTTATCATTGATGCAAAGGCTTTCTTTACTGTTAATAGTTATCGCATTGATAGTTACACCTTTAGTATTAAAAAATTTTATCGTCTCTAAAACAACTTTTTTTATAGAATTTTTACTGGTCAAATAAAATATTTTTTCGCCTTTATCTTGCATCTTTTTTATATATGGATATAAAGTTGCTGCAGTTTTTCCAATGCCTGTAGGAGCTTCAATATAAGCGAACTCTTCATTATCGGCGGCATCATAAATAGTTTGAATCAATTCTTTTTGTCCTTTACGATAAGTTGAATAAGGAAAATCAAAAGAACTTAAATCTTTCTTTAATTTTTCTTCATGATTTAAAAAGATCAAAATATGATCATAATAAGTTTGAACTAATTTTAATACAAAACGCTGCAAATCTTCAAAATTATAATCAAAATCATAAAATTTTCTAATCGCATAATTATTTTGTGAAATATACGTTAATCTGATAGAAATTTCGCTCAAATTATTTTGTAAAGCATAAATATAAGCATAAAATTGAGCTTGACCAAGATGCCAATCTTTATTTTCAGTATAAAATTCTTCAAGATCAGCTACAGTAGTTTTAATTTCGTCAATAGTTACTTTGCCATTTTTATCTGTGATAATTCCATCAGCTCTTCCTTCAACAATAAAAGTATATTCTCCAATAGTAAAAGTTGAAGATAAAGATACTTCCTTTTGATATACGGAGGATTGTTCATCTTGATAAACGGAATGAAGTCTTGTTCCTTCTTGCATAGTTCCACTAGAAAAAACACGAGAATCTATACTTCCAGAGCGAAGAATATTATCAACAATATCGTGAACTGAGAGAGAAATTATTTTTTGCATGTTATTAGTTTAGCAAAAAAGAGTCATTATTAATAGAAAATTAAATTGATAAAATTTTAATAAAAGTAATTGAAATTAATATTTTTTTAAAAAAACAAAATTAGGGCTTGATTTCCATTTCAAAATTTGCGATAATTCTACTTGCCGATTAAAACGGATCTGTGGTGTAGTGGCTAACATGTCTCCCTGTCACGGAGAAGATCGCGAGTTCGATCCTCGTCAGATCCGCCATGATGGCCCGATAGCTCAGTTGGTAGAGCAAGGGACTGAAAATCCCTGTGTCGAGGGTTCGATTCCCCCTTGGGCCACCATTTAATCAGTAATACCGATAGAAATTTCTATCGGTTTTTTTAAAAATATAAATGGCATTAAAAAAATATAAAAATATCTATCTTGTTTTAAACGTCCTACTATGGTATATTTATTAATGTTGTAAATAACTAAGTTATTTTATGTTAAAATAATTACGGAGGCTTCAATGAAAGTTATAGGAAATTTCTTTGTTAGAATTGGTCAATGGATTAAAAATACAGCTTGGATTCAAATTATTGGTTTAGTCGGTATAGTTGTCGGTATTATTATTGCTGCACCTTATGCTATTCGTGGTATTCAAGGTTGGGTAGCAACTTGGGATAATTCAACTTTCTATCAAGATCACCGAATCAATTATGAAAAATATCAACAAGTTATCAGCGATGACAAGACTTCTATCATCTTCTTCTATGAAGAATCTTGCGCAAATTGTGAAAGCACACAAAAACACATTGAAGATTTCTACAAACAATATCATGATCTTGAAGGTACAAAATTTGATTTCTATTCCATCAATGTTGCATGGAAAGATGAAGCTAACGATAATGATATAACTAAAGATCAATTAGAAGCTGCTGGTGAAGATTTATTTAATCTTTATAAATCTCAAACTGATTTAAAGATTCTCGGTCAATATACCGATATGAATAACACTCAAGTTACAGGTTTAGCTGATCCATATGATTTCCCAACACCTACTATTCTTTTAGTACAAGATGGTGGTTTAAAGAGCATTCGCTTAGGTTATGATCAAAACACTTTAGATGGTGTCTACGAAAACCTTTATTACATGCTTACTGGTACTGAGTTCTAATATCATTGCGTAAATTTAATTTAGGAGTTTGTCTTACCAAAGATAAACTCCTTTTTTCTTAAAGGAGATATTATGAAAAAAATAATATATTGTTCTTCAATTCTATTAATATTAAGTTCATGTAACATATCATCAACCACTTCATCTTCTTCACTTTCTAACTCTGATATTCCTCTAAATTTTTATGCTGATAATTATTATTTGCTAAAAGACATCAACGCTGACAAAGAAAATATATTTGTATTAATATATAGCTCAACTTGCACTCACTGCATTGAAGTTGAAAAAAGTTTAGCAAATGTCTACAACAATAATTTTTCAAATATCCCACTAGTTACTATAAAACCAAGTGATACTTCCAAATACACATTGCCTTTAGAATATAAAGATGCTGTTGACTTTTATTATCAGCAAGGAAGTGAATATGTATCTCCAGAATTTTTACCAGACTATCTATATAGATTTGAAAACTATCCAACACCTACACTTATGTATCTTAAAGAAAATAGAGAATTAAGTCATATTATTTTCGGATTAGAAAATAATGAAGAACTATTGAAAGATTCTTTTCAAAGTTTAATCGAATGAAAAAAGCAGGTCGCCCTGCTTTTTTTATTTCATGAATTGACTAGTCGAACCATTAGGTGTTGCTCCAGTACAAGTTTGAACTTCTTCAGTTTGTGTATAACTTGGATAATAAACTGGACGAGGAACATAATGATGAACTATGCGAGTATTAATTGGACAAATTACAGGTTGTTCAACAGTATGATATCTGTTACAAACTCTTTCTTGAACAGGCATAACAATTGGTTCTAAACGTGGATCGTTGTTTTGATAACAAGGACGAGAATACATATATTTCCTCCTAACTCTCAATTTAAGATATGTATCTTATATAATTATGTTTAGTTTGAAGCCCAATTTATTATATAGAAAATGAAATTTGCCATTCTTCTAAGCATAAGTTTTAATATGAAGAAAAATTATATAATCTTTTATCTTTGTCTATTTTTTATATTTATAATTTATATTTATCCAATTCAATACAAATCAAATATAATCAATCTAGTCAATTTGTTTTTTTATTTTTTCTTACCAGCTCTTTTACCAACTTCTTTTTTCTTAAATATACTTTTAAAAACAAATATAATTCAAAATATAAAAAATAAAAAAGTCAGTTCTTTTCTTATTACTTTTCTTCTAGCTTTTGGTGGAACACCTTTATTTTTAGTTCTTTCTAAATACATAGATAAAACCAAATTTAAAGGGCAAGAATATCGTTTTGTTGGGCCAAGTTTTTCTTTTATGATTTATCTTTTCCAAATAAATCACAATCAATTTTCCTTTCTTTTCAGCTTTCTTTTAATAATGCCTACAATTATTTTAAATTTTATCAAACCTATTACTTTTGAATTTTATAAATTGCCAGAAAATCAATTTAAATTAAAAGATTTCGTTTCTAGCATCGATGAAGTCATCAAATCAATATATAAACTTTTAATGATTATAGCTTTAATATTTTTATTTAAACCACTATTTGAAAATATTTTTCCACCAAATATCTATAATTTTATCTGTGGAATATTTGAATATACTTCAGCTTCTATTCAACTTGTAAAAAGCGATGAAATTTTACCTCTAATTTTCATTTTAGAGTTCAATGGTATCAGTTCAATGCTAGCAATAAAAAATGAATGTCCTAAATTAAATATAAGAACATTCATTATAAAAAGAGCATTTTTATCTGGAATAATTATGCTATTATTTTCTTTTTTGCTTAAATCCCTCAATTACTGAAGCCGGAACTAAAGGAGTAATATTAGTGTTTTGAAAATATAATTCTTTTATCCTCGAAGAAGAAATAAAAGCATGATCACGACGGCTGATAAGAAAAACCATTTCTATCTCTGGATCAATATATTCATTGACTGAAGCCACTTGATATTCATATTCAAAATCTGGAACAGCCCTAAGCCCACGAATAAGAATTTTGCTATTGAATTCTTTAGCCTTATCAACAACTAAACCATCAGTTATAGTCACAACAACATTTGGAGTATCTTTTAAAGCTTCTTCGATCATCTTTTTTCTTTCTTCAGCTGTGAAAAAACTTTTTTTATCAGCATTATTAGCAACGATAACAACAATCTTATCAAATAATTTTAAAGAACGCTTTATTATATCTAAATGTCCATTAGTAATCGGATCAAAACTTCCAGGATAACAGGCTACTCTCATTTTATTCTCCTATAAACTGTGACATATTTATCACTATATTTATATACTTTACTTTGAAAGTTTTCATTTTCTATCGGTTCTTCCAAAGTTTCTATAACCACACGTGAATTTTCTTTTAACAAATTCAAATCCAAAAGAGTCGAAAGTAATTTTGTAGCCACGCTTTTCATTTTATATGGAGGATCTGCAAAAACCAAATCAAATATTTTTCCATTTAAATTTTTTAACGCCTTCATATAATCATCCAAGACAATATCGTAATCTTCTGAAGGAATTTTAATTTCATCAATAGTCTTTTTTATAGCATTTGTCGATAATTTTAACGCATCGACAAAAACAACATGTTTAGCTCCGCGAGATAAAGACTCAAGTCCATAAGCACCGCTACCAGCAAATAAATCCAATACTTCATATCCATCGATAGGACCGATAGCCGAAAATATAGATTCTTTTATTCTATCCATCGTTGGTCTAACGTCTTTAGAATCTGGTTGATTAATATGACGATGACGATATTTTCCAGCAATTATTCTTATCATAAACACCTCTAGTGTTATTTTAAAACATTTCTATCAACTTTGTCATCGATTTAATATAAATTGTGAGAAATCTTCTATTTGATCATCAGAAGAAGCAATGATTTCTTCTTTTTGTTTTTCCCATTTTTTATCCATAACAGCTACTACATTGAATCCTAAAGATTTAGCACATTTCATAGAAGCGAGAGAATCCTCAAAGAAGAGAATCTGATCAGGTTCTATTTTATATTCATTCAAGATTTCTTTAAAAAAATTTGCATTACTTTTATTTATCTTTAAATTTTGACTGGTATAAAAATGTTCAAAATAAGAAACAATGCCATATCTTTCTAAACAAGGCTTAAACATTTCTTCATTGCAAGATGTTGCTATTGCTAAATGAACATTTTTATTTTTCAAATAATCCAAAAACTCTTTTACACCTTTTTTTAAATTTACATTTTCAGCATATTCTTTAATTGCAAGATCAGACCATTCTTTCATTATCTGCTCTTCATTAATATCTAGTTTATATGTATTTTTTGTATAAGTTGCTGTTTCTTCGAGCGTCAAAGGAGCAATAGCAATATGATAATCTTCGCCCATTATCAAATTATGATTTTTAAAAAATAATAAATCGATATCATTCCAGATTTTCAAAGAATCTAGAATTGTTCCATCTAGATCAAAGAGAAATAATTTTATATTTTCAATTTTTTTCATGGCTTTATTATAAATTATTTTCAATGTATTTCATTTTGAAAACGCTTTATTTATAAAATTAATACATTTATTTTACATTGCCATGAATTGTATTTAATAAATTAATAAATAAATTGCAAAAATAAAAAATATATGCATTTTGAAAACGCTTTATAAACACAATAATTATGTTATATGTTAAAATTATAGAGTTAAAACTAAATTTATGAGGTAACTTATGAAAAACATACGCAATATTGCAATTATAGCCCATGTTGACCATGGTAAAACAACTTTGGTCGACCAATTGCTTAAATATTCTGGAACTTTCCGTGACAATGAAAATGTTGCAACAAGAGTAATGGATTCCAATGATATCGAACGTGAAAGAGGAATTACTATCTTAGCTAAAACAACTGCTATTAACTATAAGGACTATAGAATCAATATTCTCGATACTCCAGGACATGCTGATTTTGCCGGTGAAGTTGAAAGAATTATGAACATGGTCGATGGTGTTGTTCTCGTCGTCGATGCTTTTGAAGGAACAATGCCACAAACTCGTTTCGTTTTAAAAAGAGCGTTAGAATATCATTTAAAACCTGTTGTTGTCATCAATAAAGTTGATCGTCCAAATGCTGATATTCAAAAAACATTAGATGAAGTATTAGAATTATTCATTGAACTCGGTGCTGATGATTCACTTCTCGATTATAAAACAGTCTTCGTCTCTGCTTTGAAAGGAACTTCAAGCTACGACATGGATTTATCCACACAAAAAGAAGGAATGGATCCATTATTTGAAACTATCATCAATGAAATTCCTGCCCCAAAAACCGATAGTGATGCTCCTCTTCAATTCCAACCATCACTTCTTGACTACAATGATTATGTCGGAAGAATCGGTGTTGGCAGAGTAGATCGCGGTACAATTCATGTCAACGATAATGTTACTTGTATCAGAATCGATGGAAGCACAAAAAATTTCCGCATACAAAAACTCTATGGTTATTTAGGTTTAAATCGTATAGAAATTGAACAAGCAGAAGCCGGAGATATCTGTGCTATTGCTGGACTTGCTGATATCAATGTTGGTGAAACTATTTGCGATCCAGCTCACCTTGATCCACTTCCACTTTTAAGAATCGATGAACCTACATTACAGATGACATTCTCTACAAACAATTCTCCATTCTCAGGAAGAGAAGGAAAATTATTAACTGCCAATAAAATTTACGAAAGACTCCTAAAAGAAACAAGAAAAGATGTTTCGTTAAAATTCACTCAACCTTCTCCAGAAACATTCATCGTTACTGGACGTGGTGAACTTCATCTTTCAGTTTTAATTGAATCCATGAGAAGAGAAGGTTTCGAACTTCAAGTTTCACGTCCTGAAGTTATTCTCAAGAAAATCGATGGAGTAGTCAATGAACCTTTTGAAGATTTACAAATTGATGTCCCAGATCAATATGTTGGAAATGTCATGGATTTAGTCGGAAAAAGAGGTGCTGAACTTTTAAATATGAATAGCGAAAACGGATTGACCAGACTCAATTACATCATTCCTTCTCGCGGTTTAATTTCCTTCAACAGCACATTCATGATTCTCACTTCTGGATATGGAATTATCAATCACTCATTTAGAGAATATCGTCCTATTGTTAAAATGAATATTGGACAAAGAAGTGTTGGTGTTTTAGTCGCTACAGATAGCGGTAATGCAACAGCTTATGCTATTAAATCAACTGAAGAAAGAGGAACTATGTTCATCGCTCCAGGAACCGAAGTCTACGAAGGCATGATTGTCGGTGAAAATAAATATGAAAACGATTTAGCTGTCAATGTTGTAAAAGCTAAAAACTTAACCAACCAACGTTCATCAAATAAAGACCAAACAGTTGTTTTAAAAACTCCAAGAAAACTCACCCTTGAAGAATGCTTAGACTATATCAACGCTGATGAATTAGTTGAAATAACTCCGAAAAGCATTCGTATGAGAAAGAAAATTCTTGAAACAACTTTACGTAAAAAATACGAAGCCCATCATCAAGACGATATAGCTTAATTGATTACATTTAAAAAATAATGTAATATAATTAATATAGATGGGAGGTCCATATGGCAAAACATAAAATTTGCATTGATTTAGGCACTGCCAATACTTTAATTTGGACAGATGCTGGAAAAACTATTGCTTTTAATGAACCTACCATTATCGCTATTGATAAACAAAAAAAAGAAGTAGTCGAAATCGGTTATTTAGCCCATAAAATGATTGGAAGAACTCCTTATGGAGTAGATGTAATCTTTCCAATTCAAAATGGAGTAATAGCCGATTTAGATGCTTGTTTAAAATACATCGAACGCGCATTCAATATATTGCGATTAGAAAAATTGCTCCATAATTCATATTTATATTTTGCAACTCCGAGCAATATAACACCTGTTGAACAAGAAGCTTTAATTCAACTAGGAATAAGATTAGGGGCAAAAAAAGTCAATATTGATTCCGCTTTAAAAATGTCAGCACTTGGAACTGGCACTGATATTTATTCACCTCATGGTACTTTGGTTCTCGATATCGGAGCAGGAGTAACCAATGTTGGAATAATAGCACTAGGCGATATTGTCTATACTAAAGCTTTTTATCTAGCTGGCAATTCTTTTACCAAAGCTATTATCAAACACTTAAGAAAAAATCATCATCTTGTCATCGGAGAAAAAACTGCCGAATATATTAAGATGAAAATTGGCTCTGTTAATCTAGAAAATAGCAATCAGTTATTAGAAGTTAATGGACGAGATCAAATAACTGGACTTCCACATTCTATAATATTATCTGAAAATGAAATTGCAAATTGTTTATTACCATTTGCTCAAGAAATATTAGATCTAGTAATTGAAGCTCTAGAAAAATCTCCAGCTGAAATTACAGCCGATGTCGCAAATAACGGATTAGTTTTATGCGGTGGTGGTGGATTACTAAATGGCTTAAGAGAATATCTTTCAAGCAAATTAGGAATTATGGTTCATCTTGCATCATTCCCACAAGAAACTGTAATCAAAGGTCTTATCGAATATTCAAGCAATTCATTTGTAAATAAATACGAAAAAGAAGAATAAAATAGTGCAATTTTAAAAAAACTTTGATATAATATAAAAATGTTGGAGGTAGTGTTATGCTTATTGATGAAATTAAAAAAGCCAATATGCAAGCTTTGAAAGATAAAGATAAAGCAACCCGTGCTGCCTTATCAACAGTTATCAACAAATATATGCTTTTAAATGTTGAGAATAAAGCCAAAGGTAAAGAAACAACCGATGCTGATGTTATCAGCATTCTTCAAAAATCTGTTAAAGAATTAGAAGAAGAAAAGAATATGTTTGTTAAAGCTGCTCGTCAAGATAAAATTGATGAGATGAACATTCAGATAAACGCTGTTAAAAAGTATTTACCTGAAATGATGAGCGAAGATGAGATCAGAAAAATCATCTCCGGACTTGAAGATAAATCTGTCAAGTCAGTTATGGCTTATTTTAAGGAAAATTATGCCGGTAAGGTAGAAATGGCTAAAGTAAGTCAAGTTCTCAGATCCTTATAAAAGGATCCATTTATGGGAAAATAGTTAAATGGTATAACCATGGTCTCCAAAACCATTATTGAGAGTTCGATTCTTTCTTTTCCCGCCATTAAAGAAGCGTTAGTTTGATACAGTAAAATGTGTCAAACTTTTTTAATTTTTACGGAAGTTTGATTCTTACCATTGGTTCGAACATTCGAACTTTGATACACAAAAAATTTTATTTTTTTAATTTCTATTTGTGGATTTGTGCAGTTTTATGCATCAACGATTGAACGATTATCCTAACAAATGAACGATTACAGGAACTATTGAACGTTTACCCTAACTATTGAACGATTATTGTAAAAGCGATAAAAAAGTGTTATAATTTTAGCACAAATTCAAAGTGGGAGGACGTTTTTATGACCTATCCTGAAGCAATAAAGAAATTAAGAAACAAACTAATTCTTTCACAAACAGAATTTGCTGAGCTTTTAGGTGTTTCTTTTGGCACTGTAAATAGATGGGAATCTGGAAAATATACGCTAACTATAAAGTTGAGAAGAAAATTAGCATCTTATTTTGAAAAGTACAACATAAAAGTGGAGGAATAAACATGAAAAAGAATCAATCAAAAAGACTAACAGAACAGCATAAAGAATCACATGGTGTAATTGGTATTTTTGGAGAAGGTTTAGCTGATGTAGCAAATGCTGGTGAAGAAGATAAAAATAAAACTGAATAATAAAATTTATGCCTGTTGGAGTAATATCTGACAGGCTTTTTTTCGTTTTTATTATTGACATAGTAAAATTTATACAATATACTTTAGTTAGTTAATACTAACAACAATGAGCGATTGGAGGTTATATGAAAAAATCAATAAAAAAGTTAGTAATGTTAACAATATTAGGAGTAAGTGTTTTATCTTCTAAT
>FR893371.1:0-12068 GCA_000433315.1 Firmicutes bacterium CAG:345
TATAAATATGGTTGATCCTACAGGACATTTTGCTATAACAATTGGTTTATTAATGGCAATTGGATTTGGAGTTGGGGCTATAATTGGGGCTTGTGCTAGTGTTATCGGGCAATTTTTAGCAAATGGCTGTAGTTGGGAAAACTTTAGTTGGGGACAACTGGCTTTAGATACAGTTTTGGGTGGATTTAGTGGATTATTATCTATGTCAACTTTAGGATTAGTTGCAATGGTTGCTGCGAATGCTGGTTTAGGATTTGTTGGAGCTGTAGGTGGACATTTAATTAATGGAAGTGACTTTTTAAAAGTCTCAACTTGGATAGATATTGGATTATCAACTGTCTTAGGTGCTTTGGTTGGATTAATTGGTGGATCAGGGGCTTTAAATGCGAGGCATTTAAATAGAGCAAAACAAACTGCTGGATTTATTAGAGCAGCTAGCTTATATGATAATGTTTTAACAAAAGTTGTAACAGGAGGATATAGAACTGCTGGTATTGCATCAAATGCTTTAAGATTATCAGGTCAAAATTTAGTTAAACAATGGAATAAAATGATTATTAGTCAAGCAGGTAAAACATTAACAAAAGCATTAGTTTTTGGAGGTACTGCGTTATTATTTGGAACAGCAGGTAAAGGATTGTTATATGATTGGTATAATGATTGTTTTTAGGAGGGTAATCTATGTTAGATAAAATTTTGATAATATTAATTTTTTTAATAATAGTATTATTTTTTTTAAAAGTAAAGGCTTGGAAGAAAAGATATTTTGTAAAAGAAATATATATTAGCGAAGGAGCGTCAATTGTATTTTTTGTTATTACAATTGTATATACGATTGGAATATTAATTATATATTGCATATCAACAAAAGAATCACCATATAGTTGGTTGTGTTTAACTATTGTTTTAATATCTGATTTAATAACGTTAATTGTATTTAGTATTCTTGCTACTACTTGTATTTTTTTAAAAGATAATATATTAATTAAAAAAAATATTATTTATTCTAAACAAATTTTACTTAATAAAGAAACAAAAATAATTGAAAAATTTGATAAAACAGTTATTAAATATAGAAAAAAAACTATTGCAATTAATTATAGATATCTAACTGGAAATATAAATAATTTAATGAATAATGTTAAAACAATAATTAATGAATAAATGGTTTTTACAAAATTTATTTGTTTTAAAAAAATGTATATTACATTTTTAAAATATAGTACACATTTATTATGTACCAGGTATAGCTTTAATCTTAGTTATGAAAGTCCAATCAAAGATGTTTCTATAATTGACAATAAAACTTAAGCTGTTAAGAGTAATCCTATAGATAAAGGAAGATCTATAGCAATGTATTTGAATTTATAAATAAAAATTTGATGAAACTAAATGACAAGTGGATAAAGGATATATCTATGATGAAGAGACAAGATTATATTATTTAAAAACAAGATATTATGATCCAAAAAGTATCAATGGATTAAATCTCTATGTCTATTGTGGAAATGATCTTATAAATATTGTTGATCATGATAGATGTTTTCCTGTGTTAGCTATAATATTATGTGGTATAGCATTAGCAGGTATGGGATTAACAATTGGTGGCGTTGCTAGTGATAATAATATCTTAACTGCTGTTGGTTTAGGAATGGTTGGATTCACTGCATTAGTCAGTGGTTGTATTGCTATCGCTGGAGCTATTCTTACAAGTGTCATTGGTGGAATTACTGCAACTGCTGGATTAGGCTCATTAGGATTTATGAGTGCAGAAATTCAAGAAACAACAGGAAATGGCAATTGGATTATAGATACAACTGGAATGAGTGATGGACTTTATAATACGTTATTATTATTATTATTATCTATGGCTGTAATTGCAACTTTGGGAACTGCTGCTTCCTCTGTATCAAGTGCGTTTAATATTAAATCTATTAATGGTTTTGGTAAATATGGAGATTATTATGGTATGCGTTTCCAAACATGAACAGGAAAAACAAGAGTTTTATCATTCCATACTCATGGTCATAAAGTGGCTAAAGGTATTAAAAGTATTGGAGAATGGCTTTGGCAACTTCAAAAGTGTAATACAAATAGCAATAGAACATCGGAAACTATTGCAAAATGGATAAGGAGGAGCTTAAAAAGAATATAGAAGAAAAATAACTTATGAATGAAAATTTACTTAAATTATTATCATTATACTGCAATAATGAAATAGAAAATTTAAAAATTAGCGAATTATATATTAAGTTACAAAACTTAGTTGTTGAGTTAAATTATAATCTTACTTGTGAATGGGGAAAAGAATTTGCTAATAAAAAATCAGGAAACTTATATTTAAGCATAACAATATTAAACGATAAAAATGAAATTGTTGAAGTATTTGATGAAGGTTTTTTAACAATATCTACATTATTAGTTTGTGTGGATAAAAAGAATAGATATAAATTTTTTTCTTGAAGAGATGAGGAATTTATTGAAGATTTAAATTGGCTTATTAAAGAATTAGAAAATATAAAAAATGAATAAGTATTGTACTTATATTCTTATATCTTATAAAAAAAGATAGCTTTCGCTATCTAATTTCATTTAAATAATTTAATAAGTCGAAGAATGTTCCATGTGGAATAGTTGAAATATCGATGTTTGTTTTATTGATTATATTTCTTGTTATTAGAAAAAATGGAATGTTGATTTTTGTGGCACTATAATCTTCATTGCAATCGTTTCCAACCATTAAACATTCTTCTGGTTTTAGGCCTAATTTCTCAATTATTTCTTGGAAATATAGTGGATTAGGTTTACAAAATCTTGAATTTTCATATGTGGAAATATATTCAAAATCTTCATTATTTAAACCGGTCCAGGAAAGCCGGTTGTAGGTGCAAACGCGAGGAAAGACAGGATTTGTCGCTAGAATTGTTCTTAATCCCATATTTTTAATTTCTTTTATAGCAAATTTTGCCTCGGGATCATAACTACAAGATTTTTTGACTTCATTGAATTCATTTTCATAGAAGCTATCGAAAAGCTTTTTTTCATTGTCGAGATCTTTATAATCTTTTTTGAATAAATCCCAAAAAACTTCTTCGTTAGTTTTTTTTCCATCGTTTTCTATCATTGCTTTGGTACCTTCCCAAAGATTTTTCGTTAATTTTTTTCCATCGTAACCAAGTGGAACAAATTTTTTTAATATTTCAGTAAAATAGGCATTGACAAAAGTATCTTGATCCATCGGGAGCAAAGTCCCATCTAAATCGAATAATATAGCTTTCAACATAATAAACCTTAATTCAGATGTTCGTTAACAGCTAAGCAACATCCGATGCTATTAGGACCAGTGTGGCAAGAAACGCTTAATGACAAAGGGTCACAGAAATGGAATACTAATTTAGGAAAACGATTAAGAACTTGTTCTTTTAAAATATCTGAGTAACCTTTATTTTTAGAATAGGCAATGGAAAAAACTAATTGTCCTTTTTCGTAATAATCTTTATATTCTCCATTTATATATTCATCAAAAGCTTCGAAA
The DNA here is from genome assembly GCA_000433315.1 of Firmicutes bacterium CAG:345. Lineage (NCBI taxonomy): Bacteria > Bacillati > Bacillota > Firmicutes bacterium CAG:345. The sequence continues at coordinate 3,536 of FR893371.1, forward strand.
ATTTTACCTAGGGCTTGTTTTTCAGAACGGCATTTAGCATAGGTATCAAATTTGTCTCCAGTTGTAACAAGCAAAGGTCTGATTTTTAAAATGTCACCGATAAGAGCGACAGCGGGAGTGACACGTCCACCTTGTTTTAAATATTTAAGTTTTTCAACTAAAAGGAAAATTATAGAATGGAAGGCACTATCGGTAAGATATTTTTCAATTTCGTCGATATTTTTTCCTTCTTTAACCATTTGCAAAGCTTCGAGTACACTTTCTTTTTGAGAAATGGAAATGCGATGATTATCGATAACACGAACGCGACCATTGAAATCTTGGGCGAGCATTTTGCTAGAAGCGCAAGAAGCAGATAAACCGCTGCTCATAGGAATATATAAAATATAATCATAATTTTTTAAATGGTTTGTCCACATTTCTTCAAGGCATCCGAGCGAAGGTTGAGATGTGTTTATTTTAGTGTTATCTTCAAGATGTTTATAAAAATCTTCTTGGCTTAAAGAAATATCTTCAAAGTATTCTTGGTCATTTATCATAAATGGCATTGGAACAATTTCAATACCATATTTTTCTTTTTCTTTTTGGGTAATACCGGAGTTCGAATCAGTCATTACTAGAATTTTTTCCATATTTTACTCCTATTGTGATAATATATTTACGTTGTTTACAAATGTAAGCAAGCATAAATATAGCATAATTTTATTTTTAAGAAAAGATAAAATTCTACTTTTTAGACATAAAAGGATGTTTTGTAATGAACGTAAAAAACACTGAAGGACTTATTAAACATGCAAGAGATTTATCGAATTTAACAGTGAGTTCTATAAAAGGGGCGATGCTCATCCTGCTTAATTCGATGAATTATGACAAAATAAAGATTACAACAATATGTGAAAAAGCTGGGGTTTCTCGTATGGCTTTTTATAATAATTTTAAGTCGATAGATGATTTGATAACTTCTTTAATCTGTGATTTGAATGATGAGATGACAGAGAAAATAGGTAGTCCTTTTCGCAAAACGACAACAGTTTTGTGGTATGAAAATGTTTTGAAGATAATTCAGGGCCATGAGGATTTATTGAAGGCGTTGCTCGGCGCGGATTTGTTTGAAAAATATTTAGTGTTGATCAATTCATTTGCTTTACATCGGCAGAATGAATTTACAGAAGAAGAAAAATTTATGAGGCTAGCATGGGCTGGAGCTTTTATTAATATTGTTAGAAATTGGGTAGAAAATGATTTTTCTACTCCGATATCAGAACTAGCTTTATATATGTCGAAGACATTAATTGTTAAAATCTAATAACTTTAAAATTTAACTTTTGGTAGTATTTATGATACAAATAAATATGAGGATTTAATTTTATGATAAAAAAGGATGATAATTGCTATATTGTTGATGATGAAGAGTATTTTTCTTTTTTAAAGAAAAGAAAAACATTGACAAAAGTTATTAAAAAAAGTGAAGTAAAGAATATTCTTTTTGGCGAAGTGGATTATAAAGCCTATATTTCTGTTGCAAAAAAATACAATATTTCATATGATCTTGCAAAAATTTATGTTGATAATGCTTTGTTTTTAAAAGAAAATATCGACTTAGTTAGTGCTCCTAATTCCGTGAAAATATTATGTGAAATAAAAGAATTTTTAACTTCTCAAAACATGATATATTTTTCTTCTAGAATTAATATCTTAAAAAAAGGAATAGTTTTATATGGCAATCCTTGTGATTTTATCGATATTATCCCTGTTTTAAATGATAAAAAAATCCCATTTACTGAAGAGTATCGCCAAATGGAAGAAAAGGATATCGATGTTAAGTTTTATAGCGATAGACCAGTTGAAGTTGTTGATACTTTACAATATTTTTTAAATACTTTAAAAGATGAAAAGGATTATCATAATATTGAAATTATCGCTCCTTTAAAATATCAAAAGCTTTTGAAAGAATGTTTTCATTATATCGGGGTACCTTTTATTGAAAATAAATCTTCTTTAAAAGAAACTGATATAGCTAATATCTATCTTTCTTATTTAAAAAAAGATGAAGAAATACCTGAAGAAGTAAAAAATTATGATGAAACTGATTCACCATATGTAAAAGAACAAAAAAATATATTGAATGAAATGATTTCAAATTTAAAAGTTATTTTTCCAAATGAAGAGGATAAAAAAATTAAATTGGAATATTTTATTTCACAATTAGAAAATACAAAATTATCTAATATTGAAGAAGGAATTGAAATAAAAAATGCACCATCTTTTACCGAAGGAAAAACGCTTTTTATATTAGGATTTTCTGAAAATATTATTCCTGCGGTTAAAGATAGTTCATATTTAAGCGATGAATTAAAAAAGAAATATTCTTATGACATAAAAACATATGAACAAAATGAAATTTCTGAAAAACATTTAAAAGAGAGAATATTTTTGGCTAAAGAAGTTTATTTATCTAATTATATTGAAGATTTTGAAGATTTATCTAATGTAGAAGATAAGATAAAAAATGCTTTTCCACGAGATGAAAAATTTCATAATATCTTTGAAAGTGAATTAAAAAAATATATTTCAAATAGCGCTAAAAATTGCTCACAGCAAAAATATTTTAATCTCAAAGAAAAAAGATTGAACAAAGAATTGGATAAATTTTTATATGCTAATTTTGAATTGAAAAAAAGACTTTTTGGCAATGAATCTAATATAGAAAGATATTTTAAAAATAAATTTGATAAAGAACTGGATCTTAAATCTATTGATTCTTTTGATAATTCTTATAAAAAAATTGCCAAGAAATGTCACTTAAAGGAGATATCATATTCCAAAATATCAACTTATTTTGAATGTCCTTTTAAATATTATTGTAAAAATATCTTAAAGATTGATAAAAATGAAGATCGACTTTCTACTGATTTTGGTACTATTGTCCACGAAGCCATAAGAAGATATTCTCTTAAAGAAATAAATAGTATTGCTGATGGGTTGGTAATTGGTCCTGATAAGAATTATTCGTCCAAAGAATTATATTATCTTAATAAAATGATAGAAAACTTCAAAGAAAAAATACCTTCGTTAGAAGAATTTTTAAATAGTTTAGATAATTTCAAAATTAAGGTTGAAGATGAAAAAAAAGTACAGCTAAATCAAGATTTAAAATATGTAGCAAAATTTGACCTTGTCGCCTATGATGATGATAAATATGTTATTTTTGATTATAAAACTGGTCAAGATTCTTTTTCGTTGCCTTTAGTTGAAGAAAATTTCAATATGCAATTGCCTTTATATTTATTATCTTGCAGTAAATTATATAAAGATAAAAAAGCGGTAGGAGCATATTTAGTTTTATTAGGAAAAGATAAATCTGCTGCTATTTCCTTCGATGGTGTTTCTGTTGGAGAAAATGAAGTTCAATTAGTTCTTGATGACTATTTTAAGAAACTCAGAAAACCAAAAGAATTTTCAAACATTATCGATAAAAATGATTATTCGGCCTGGCTTGAAAAAGTAGAAAATGAATTGATTGAAGCGGTAAAAAATATTGAAGATTATAACTTTGATATAAAGCCGAAAGTAGTGAAATTTAATACTACTGAAAAAGAAAATTCTTGTTCATATTGTTCTTTTGAAAATTGTTGTATGGTTAAAAGAGAGCAGAAGAAGTTTATTATCAAGAGATTTAAAAAGGAAGAAAAACAAGATGAAGAATAATATGTTGCCATTAAATGAAAATTATATCCAAAGAATAAAAAGCAAATATAATGATGAACAACAAGAAGCGATATTTGTCGATAAAGTTTCGGCTTTAGTTTCAGCTGGCGCTGGAAGTGGAAAGACAGCGGTACTTTCGGAAAGAACTATTGCATTATTAAAAGCAGGTTTTGATATTTCGCGAATTTTGATTTTAACATTCACTGATAATGCGGCACAAAATATGAAAATTCGCATAAAAGCTAAAATCAGTGAAGATAAAGATGGCGATATAAAAGAAGCAGAAAAATATGTCAGTGGTGCTGATATCATGACTTTTGATTCCTTCAATCGCAAATTAGCGATTAAATATGGTTCTTATCTCGGATTAGAAAGCGGATATGAAATCATTAATGATTCGGCTTTAAATGTAATTAAGTTCAATTATATCAAATCCTTTTTGGATGAAAAAATAGAGCAAAAAGATCCAGATATTCTCTTTGTTTTAGATAGATTTACAAATAAGGATTATAAACCTATTGTTACTTTAATCTCGGAAATTTATGAAAAAATTGATCTTTTAGTCGATCCAGAAAAAGAATTAGAAAAATTTATCGCTGAACCTATATACAAAAATATAGATGAAGTATATCAATATCATTTTGATAATATCATGAGATATTTAAATGAATATTATAAAGAAATGCACGCTCTTTTTAATAATGATGAGAAAATGTTAAAAAAGATTGAAGATTTTAAAAATGCATATTCAAGGGCAAATGATTATTCTGAATTGAAAATCATCAGTCAAACCCTTAAAGCGATAAATAAGCCGAGAGGAATAGATGATCTAACTTATGCTGAATTTCAAGCGATAAAAAAACGTTCCTTCGAAAAATATAAAGATTTGATAGGAATTATTGATAAAGATCAATTTATTAAAATCGAAGAAAATTATAAAGGGTTTTATATCAAAATATTCAATTTTGTAAAAGATTTATTTAATTATCTTAATAGGTATAAAGAGGAACAAAGAAAGTTTACTTTCCAGGATATTTCACATAAAATACTTCATCTTTTGAAGACTAATGAAGAAATTAGATTGGAATTAAAAAATCATTATCAGGAAATTATGGTTGATGAGTATCAAGATAATTCTGATATTCAGGAAGAGATGATCGATCTTTTGGAAAATGATAATCTATTTTTAGTTGGTGATATTAAACAATCAATTTATCGTTTTAGAAATGCGAATCCAAAATTATTTTCAACTAGATACAATGATTATAAAGAAGGAAGAAGAAAAGGCATAGTAATCGACATGAACAAAAATTATCGTTCATCTCCTGCAGTGATTAATGATGTCAATTATCTTTTCGCAAGAATAATGAGCCAAAATTTTGGTGGAATAGAATATGATGATAAGCAAAAGATGAGTTCAGAGAATGCGATGTATAAAGGTAAAACTTATTATAATGAGTTAAAAGTTGTTTCTGATAACGGAGATAGACCACTAGAGACAGAACTTAATGCTATAGCTGATGATATAAAAAAGAAGATTTCGACCGGAATATATGATTATAAAGACTTCGCTATCATTTTAGATCGCTCAACTGAATTTGATGATATCATTGAAATCATGACTAAAAATGGGATTCCTGTTGCAGCAAATTATAATGGAAATTTATTGGATAAGGTTATTTCAAATCTTCTTATAGATATAGTTAAAATTCTTGCTTGTTTTAGCAATAATGATTTTTGGAGTGCTGATTTCAAAAATTCTTTTGTTGCAATTTCTAGAAGCTATATCATTGGATTAAGCGATGAAGAAATTGAAAATTATATTTCAACCAATAGTCAGCATCAGACACCATGGGTTGTTGATTTATTTGGTTTATATTCAGAAATGAGAGGAAGAACAACATATGAAATTTTTGAAGCTTCCTTATCTCAACTAAATGTATTAAATTCGATTTTGAAAGATGAGAACTATAGTGTTGACTTAGTTATCCTAGAAAAAATTGAAGACTATATTAAAGAACTTTCTTCATTGAATTATGGCTTTAATGATATTATTGACTATTTTGAAGATATAAAAGAAAATAACATTTCTTCTAAAGGAAAGTTTCTCAGCGAAAAAACAAATGCTGTCACATTAATAAACACTTTCCTTTCTAAAGGTCTTGAATATCGGCATTGTTATTTTCCTTATCTTTATAAGGAGTATAATGAAAAAGAAACAGTATCGGCTTTAATATTTTCAACAAAATATGGAATAATGCACAAATTTGCAGAAGAAGATTTTAATGTAGATAAGTTTAACAGTGATAATTATTTAAACCCTATAAAAGAACTGGATAAAATAGATTCATTGAATCAAGGTCGTCAAGAAAAGGTACGTTTGCTATATGTTGCTTTGACCCGACCTAAAGAATCTTTTACTATTGTCAGATTTATAAAAAATAAGAAAAATGATGAAGCACCAAAAAGTATAGATCAAATAAAATGTCTTGAAGGTCTTTTGGATTATTCTGGATTTTTTGAATATATGGGTAGAAGAAAAGCTAACACTGAAATTGTTGAAAATAAAAAAGAAAAACTATTTGAAAATATAGATTATCATTTTTCTTATGAAGAACTTTCAGAAAAAGAGATTGAGGAAATCTTTAGCAAAAAGAAAGATATTTATATAACTGCATCATCTTCTTCAGTTCATTCTGATACTGGCGTTTTATTAAAAGGAACTAAGTTGCATGAAATGTTTGAAAATATTGATTTAAAAAATCCACAACTTGATAAAAATGAAGAAAATTATATATTTATTTCTAAATTTTTAAATTGTGGATTATTGGATGATATCAAAGATGCAGATGTTTATCAGGAATTCGCTTTTGTTGATAACGAAAATAATACGACAGGTATTATCGATTTGCTCCTTGTTTATCAAGATAAAATTAAGATAATTGATTATAAAACAAAGAATTTAGATGATCCTCATTATATTGAACAGCTGCATACTTATAGAAATGCTATCAGACAATATTTTGGTGAAAATATTGCGATTGAAACTTATTTATATTCGATAATTGATGGAGTTTATAAAAGCATTTGATTAAAGGTATTTGTTGATAATAATTTCGCCGCTTATTTTAGAGCTGTTGATATTTTTATCTTTTACTCTGGCGGTTTCTATTTTTATATTACCAGAAATTGTACTGAGTTTAACTTCATCAGCAGAGATATTGGTTATTTCATAGTTTCCTGAAATTGTATTTAAGTATATTCCTTTTGATTCGATATTTTCGATTTCCATTTTTCCTGAGACTGTGGAAAGAAAGATGTCTTCTTTTGATAAAAGGTTATTGGCACTAATTTTTCCGTTGACATTATCAATTCTTATATTTGTACCGAGGACATTATTTAAAGTGTAGCTTCCATTGACATTTTTAATTGATATTGTTTCGGCGTAAACTGAGTCGATATTGCATTCTGTTGCTACGGTTTGGATACTCAAACGTTTTAATTTTATATCATTTCCTATTTCTAAAGTTCCATTGTAATTGGTCTTTTTGAAAAGTGTTGTTTTTAAACGATTTTTAATTTTTATAGAATCTTCGGCAATGTCGAAATTATACATGTCCTTATATCCATCTTCATTGCAGAAAAATGAAACTCCAGGTGATTTTTTATGGATAATATGCAAGGATTTCATATTTGATAGAGAAATATCTAGAGTATATTCTTTTTTGTTACCATCGGTATTTGTTTCATCTTTTTCTATTTTTTGTTCTTCTGGTTGAATGATTTCAGGTTCTTCTTGTTTTTCCTCATGGGGTTTGTAGCGTAATGCAATGGATTCTGGTGTTCCTAATGCTTCAATGATTTCTTCATCTTTATAATCGATTTCGTAGTAGATATCAAATCTTTTTCTATAGATGTCTAATACTTCTTCAGTATTTTTAACTCCATTTTCTTTTAATTTTTCATCGAGTTTCTTTAAAAATTCTTCCTTGGTCATTTTTCTTCAATCTCCTTTAATTTTTTTTCAGCTTCTTCTATAGTGATCTCTTTCATTTTTAGTTTGCACAGAATTTCTTCTCTTGTCATACTTTGATTTTCTAAAATTGTTATTTCATCAAATCCGAGAGCGGTTATTATTTCATTCAATGTCTTTTTAACTGTTGGATAGGAGATGTTTAAATCCTTTTCAACTCCTTTGATATTTCCAGCATTTTTTAAAAATATAAGAATGAAGTCTTGTTGATCTTTATTGAGATAATCGAATTTGGAAAGATGAAATTCTCCTTGTAATTTTGTTTGACAATGGGGACAATATAACTCGCTAGCTATTAATTTTTCATTGCAGATAGGACATTGACTTATTATTTTGTTTTTCATTTCTCACCTCATTTATAGTATATGCTTATAATTAAAAAAATCAACATTAATATTAATAAAATTAATTTTTAGTTTAATAATGTTAATAAAAATATTGATTTAATTAAGTTTAATATTACAAATATTTATCTGTAACTAATTTTTCAAAAGGTGGTATGTAGTCTTCTTCTAATTCTCCAGCCATCTTTATGATACTTACTAGCTTTTCAAATTCTTCTTTGCTGATTTTTTGATTTTCAGCATAAGCTTTGATGGTTTTGTAATTTTTTAAAATAGTTTTAATTTCATCAAGACTTGATGAAAGAAAGTCTTTTTGTATAACCTTAGCGATTTCTTCATCATCGTGAGTATAGACATAGTCTATTCCTTTTTTTATTGCGCGATTAAATTTTTTAATTATATCTTGTTTATCAGTTATAGTTGAACTAAGTGCGCTATAAGCAGTGTA
>FR893371.1:12095-41113 GCA_000433315.1 Firmicutes bacterium CAG:345
GGGAACTATTCCACTTTCTTTGCCGAGTGAACAAACTATATGACCGATTTTATTGTTGACAACAGCTGTAGCAGAAGGTTCAAATAATGCGACATAGTCGCTTTGACCAGCGGTAAAAACTCCGGCCATGACATCGAATTGAACATCGGTTCTAATATTAACTTCTGCATTTTCATCATTTTGTTTAACATCTAGTCCAGCGTTTTTTAAAACATATTCGAGAACCATTTCTGGCATTCCACCTTTTCTTCCTCCAATGATGGTCTTTCCTTTCAGTTTGTCGAAGGTGAAATCGGGGTCTTCATAACGTCCGAGCAAGAAAGATCCATCTTTTTGAGTGAGCTTAGAGAAATTATAACATAGTCTTTGGCGTTATTTTTTTCAATGTAGATGCTCGCTTCAGGACCCATCAGTCCAATATCGACATCTTTGCTCAATAAGGCGGCGGTAGTTTTATCGGCACCAGGAGTAGTGATGAATGTTACTTCAATTCCTTCATCAGCAAAGTAGCCGAGATTTTTACTTACATATTGAGGCGCATAGAATATAGAATGTGTTACTTCTGCTACTCTAATTTCAGGTTTTTCAGTTTTATTTTTACATGCAATGGTGCCATTCATCATCAAAAGCAAGGTGATGAGCAGCAATTTATTTTTTTTCATATTTCTTCCTTTTTTTGTTTCTTTTAAGATATTTTTCTAATAAATTTAGTATTTCATAGGTGATAAAAGCGATGATGGCGAGAATGAAAACACCCATCATAACAAGATCTAATTTAAATACTTGTCCACCATACATAACAAGATATCCAATTCCTCCGCGCGAGACTAAAAATTCTCCGACTATTACACCGACCCAAGATAGACCAATATTGATTTTTAAAAGAGATATCATATTGGCAAAATTGGCGGGTAGAACTAGTTTAGTGAGTATTTGAATTTTGTTAGCATTGAATGTTTTCATCATCTTTATCTGTTCTTTATCAACTTCTGAAAAATATGTATAGCAAGAGATGATGGTTATAACTATTGATAAAGTTATGGAGACAGCGATTATTCCATTTATTCCTGTTCCTATCCAAATGATGATTATCGGTGCTAAGGCAGTTTTTGGTAAGGCGTTTAAAACTACTAGATAAGGATCTAATACTTTATAAAGAAAAGGAATTAAATAAAGTATAATCGCAATTATTAATCCGCCAACAGTTCCAATTATAAGTCCGATAAACATTTCTACAACCGATAGGAATACATGATTTTTTAACTCACCACTTTCAAGATATTTAATGAATAAACTATAGATTGCTGATGGCTTGCTAACTAAAAATTCATTGATGAGACCGATATTAGCAAAAAGTTCCCAGCATCCTAAAAAAAGAATAAATATACTTATTTGCAATAGTATTATAAATATTTTATTTTTTGTTTGTTTTATTTTAAAATCGCGGATACTCTGTATGTGTTTCATTTTAAATCCTCAACAATCTGAGCAAAAAGATCCTTGAATTTATCATTTTTTCTTTTTGCTGAAGGTGAATTATTTGCTGAAGAAAATAAAATTTTTAGATCGTATTCTTTTTTTATTGTTGCAGGTCGTGAAGAAAGAACATAAATCCTATCGCTGAAAGCAATGGCTTCTGAAATATCATGTGTAACTATCATACTGGAAATTTTTAATTTCTTTATGATGTTATAGACCTCTTCTTCAAGATTTAATCTTGTTATATAGTCCAAAGCAGAAAATGGTTCATCGAGTAGAAGAAGATCTGGTTTTAAGACTAAAGTTCTTAAAAGTGCCACTCTTTGTCGCATACCGCCACTTAGTTCACTGGGTTTAAAATCCAAAAAATCATAAAGACCATATAATTTTGCCTGTTCTTCGATTTCTTTCTTTTTTTCATGCGTTAAAATATGTTGTATTTTAATACCTAGTTCAATGTTTTTTCTTATGGTTAACCATTCAAAAAGATTATCCTTTTGAAACATGTACCCTAGACTGGCATTTTTTTCTATAGTGCCTTCATCCGGCTTTTCTAATCCAGAAATTATATTGAAAATTGTGGTTTTACCAGCGCCTGAAGGACCGAGCAAAGCGACAATTTCATTTTCTTTAATGCTAAAAGAAATGTTTTTTAAAACAGGAGTAACGCTATGATAAGAGTAGAATGTCTTGTTGACATCTTTAAATGAAATTATTGTTCTAATCAAAAATAATCACCTACTATATTGTAGTTAGGAGATTATTTTTTGTGAAAATTATAGGCTTTATAGACCGATTATTACTTTTGCTAAAAGGAAGAAGGTCAAAAGCGATAAAGCATCGATAATTGTCGTGATAAGTGGTCCAGCCATAAGGGCAGGATCTAAATGTAATTTTTTAGCGAGAATAGGTAAGGAAGCACCTAAGCATTTAGCAAAGATGATGACGATATATAAGGTTATTGCTACTTGTAAGGCAATTCTCCATTCTGGAAGTCCATCGGTTGAATTGCTGATAATTCCAGTTTTTAATTCGATGAATATCCAGAGGAAATTGAACAAAGCAACTATAAATCCGGTTATTAAAGATACGCGGAATTCCTTGAATAATATTTTGAAATAGTCGCTGGTATCAACATCTCCAATTCCTAAGGCTCTGGTAATTGTTGTTGTCGTTTGATTTCCGGCGTTACCAGAAGTATCCATGAGCATTGGAATGAAGACGGAAAGAACTGGGACAACTGAGAGAACAGATTCAAATTTATTGATAATTAAACTTGTAAAAGTGGCGGATATCATCAAAACTAGAAGCCAAACGATACGAGACTTTGCAATTTTGAGAACTGATGTTTTTAAATATGGAGTATCGATAGGGGAAGTACCAGCCATTTTTTGAATATCCTCAGTGGCTTCATCTTCCATAACATCCATGATATCATCGATTGTAATAATACCGATAAGTCGATGATCTTTATTGACAACTGGCATGACGTGCAAGTCATATTTTTTAAATAATTCACCGATTTCCTCTTGGTCGGTAGAAGTTACTGTGGAAACATAGTCATCATCCATAATTGTATCGACTATTGTATCTTCTTCAGCAAATATTAATTCATCGAGATTGAGAGTACCGATAAGATGACGAGAACTATCGATGACGAAGGTTGTATCGATGGTTTCAGCATCGCGACCAACTTTTTTAATTTTAGCTAGAGCTTCTTTTACTGTGGCACCACTTTTAATCTCGACAAATTCGGTTGTCATAATGCTTCCAGCAGTATCTTTTTCAAAATGGAGGAAAGCATTGACAGTGACTCGGCGGTTGATATCATCTTTGCCGGTGCAATCTAAAATCTTTTTTATGAGATTAGCTGGTAAATCTTCGACAAAGTCGACTAAGTCATCGGTAGATAATTCTTTGATGAGGTCTTGCACCTGGCTCGAAGACAAACTTTCAGCAACTTTTTGCTGATCATCGCTATCCATATATGAAAAGATTTCAGCGGTATATTCACTGCTGACAGTTTTAAATAAAAACAATATGTCGACATCAGACATATCATCCATCGCTGTTGCGATATCAACAGCATCGTGATCCTGAACATATTCTCGAAGCTTCTTTATGTCCTTGGATTGAATGATTTCGTGCAAATCTTCAGCAGTAACTTGTTCGTGGGTTGGAACAATTAAATTTTCTTCGGTATTTTCTTCCATATGCAAACCTCCTTTGCTTTATTATGGCATATTAATTTTTATTTTGCCCCAATTTTTTCGTCGATAAAGCGCTTTAATAATATTTTTTTAAATTTCTCTTTATTTTTTTTTGATAATTTGCCAAAATATAAATGAATTTTTATTTACAAATTTTTTTTATAAATCTTAAAATTTTGTATATTTCTAAACAGAGAGGTAAATAATATGCGCGGTCTTTTAATTATCCTTAGCGGTCCTAGTGGAGTTGGCAAGGGAACTGTTCGACGTATAGTTATGGAAGATGAATCGATTAAAATGGAATATTCAATTTCTATGACCACTAGAAAACCAAGGGAAAAGGAAATTGAAGGAAAAGATTATTTTTTCGTTTCACAGGAAGAATTTGAAGAACATATCGCTAATAATGATTTTCTTGAATATGCTAAATTTGTCGGAAATTATTATGGAACACCGAAACAATATGTTGATAAATTGCTCGAAGAAGGAAAGAATGTTTTCTTGGAAATTGAAGTCAATGGTGCTATGCAGGCCATGAAATTATATAAAGGTTTGCCAATGGTTAGCATTTTTTTGATTCCTCCTTCTTTTGAAGAATTAGAATATCGTATTCGCCATAGACGCAGCGAACCTGAAGAAGTTATACATGAACGTTTATCTAAAGCACATAGAGAAATTAATTTTAAAGATAATTATGACTATTGTGTTTTAAATGATTCGGTTGAAAGAGCGGCTGATGAAATTAAAACTATTATAAAAAATCGTTTAAAGAAGCTTGAAGAAACTGGAAAGTGATGATGACAAAAGTAGTCTACGTAACTTTTTTTGACCAGTTGACCGATAAAGATATAATAATGCCATTTTTAGCCAAGACCACAAAGGTTATTGGCTTTTCTTCACGTGTGATAATAAAATATAAATATTCCAGTCATAAGGAAGCTTATGTATATGAAATAAAGGAAGAAGAAAATCTATCATATCCTTATATTGATGAAATCGTTGATGATTTTCCGCTTCTAGAAGATAAAAAAGAAGATATTGAAAAAACTGCTGATTATTATTTTTGCTCGGTGTATAAAATTTTAGAACGTCTTTTACCTTTTCCAAAAAAGGAAGAGGAATATCGAAAAGTATTTTATGTTCCTTGCTCTCCTACTCCCTTAAATAAAATTAATAAAAGAGAATATGAACTTTTAGAATTAATTCGCAGGGAAAAGAAAATTCCAAAAGATGATTTTTCTAAAAGTGCGACAATTAATTCTTTATTAGAGAAAAAATATATCAAAGAAATTTACGATGACGAGAAAGCACCTTCATTTAGTTCATTTTATGCATCGGATAACGACAACGAAAAACTCGTTCAAGAAATTTTAGATTCAGAAGAAAAAAATATCCTGGTGGAGACAGATAATAATTTAAAGGAATTCCGCTTTGCTATCGATATTGCTAAAGAAACATTAAAAAGAAATAAAAGTATTCTTATTATTTCTCCAAATATTAGTTTAGCTAATCCTTTTATCGAATTTTTAAATATGAATTTCAAAGACAATCTTGTCATTTTATCGTCAAATAAAGGGAAAGAAAGAATAGCTGCTTTAAAAAGAATTAATAATGAGAGCAATATTGTTATTTATGGTGATAAATATGCTGTTTTTGCTCCAATAAAAGATTTGGGCTTGATTCTTGTTTTTCAAGAAGAAAATTATCTTTATAAAGATGAAAAATTGTTTTTGAATTACAAAGATATCGCTTTAAAGTCAAATTATAAGACTGTTTTATTTTCTAAATGTCCAAAGCTTATGACCAAAGCTAAACAGTTAAAAGGATATTTAAAAGGTTATTCTTTTAAAGCACAGAATTTAGTTCAATATAAATTGATACAAAAAGAAGATGATGTTATTCCTGTAGAACTTTTATATCGAATTTCCGAATGTTTAAAAAATAAAGAGCAGGTTTTAATCTTTCATAATAGTCGGGGAACTTCACCTTTTTATAAATGTGATAAATGTTCGAAATTTGCTATTTGTCCAAGCTGTGGAAATACTTTAACTTATTATGAAGATGATAATAGACTAAGTTGTTTAAGCTGTGGTTACCATATTGAAGCTTCCGAATATTATTGTTCTTCCTGTGGTGGAAAAGAATTTTCTAAAAGTGGAATAGGAACGATGGGAATTCAGAAATATCTGGAGGAAAAGTTTAAAAACGCCAAGATTTCTCGACTTGATGCGGATTCATATAAAGATAAGGATTACCATATGGATTTATCAGCCTTTGCTACTGGTGATAATGATATTATTGTTGGAACAAAAGAATTGAAAGAAAATTATCTTCTTCCAAAAGTTAAACTTATTATTGTTATGGATATCGATTGGATATTTAAATCATCATCCTATAATATCGAAGAGAACTATTATGAAATATTGAACTCTTTACTGAATTCAGCAAGACTTGATACTTCGGCGTATATAATTACTTCTGATCCGACATTTTTACCTTTGAATATAATTGCGCAACAAGATTATCAAAAATTTTATGAATATACTTTGAACAAAAGAAGAATGATAATGGCACCGCCTTATTATTATCTAATCGCTTTAAGACTTTTTGCTCGAGATAAAAACTTTTTACTCAATGTTTCTGATAAGGTATATAGTTTTTTCGAGGGAAAATTCAAAGGGAGAAAAGTATTTTTAATCGGACCATATAATGTGAAATTTTTCAAAAAGCAACGTGGATATAAATCACTTATCATGATAAAATATAGAAAGCGTGAAGATATTGAAGATGTTATTAAAGCATTTTTAAATATGCGGCTACCAAAAGGTATAGGGTTAGAAATCGATGTTGACCCAGAAGGAGAATAAAATGATAATTATTAGAAATTATGGCTTGGAATCCGAAGCTGTCCGCGATATATCAGCTTCTTATACAATCCCTGTAGCCAAGCTTTTTAAAGTAAAAGAAGATGAAGTGGTATTTTTAACAGAACGCGGATACCTCATTCAAAATGGAGAAGACCAAACTGATTATTTCTCCTATGTTGAAGTTTTATATCCTAGCAATATAAAGATTGATAAAGAAGCTGTCAATGATGTTTTAAAAGAAATTTATAGCAAATTTACTTTCCATACTATCATTCGTTTCATTCCATTTAAAGAAGAAGATTCTTTCTTTAATTTAAATGAAGATTATCCACAATATATGACTCCTGAAAATACTGTTCATATCGAACATGAACATGAAGATGAGGATGAGGATGAAGAAGAGGAAGAATATCCAGATCTTTATGAAGGAGATATCTTCGAACATCTCGAAGAAGATTTAAATAAGTAATTCTAGGTGCATTTAATGCACCTATATTTTTGTGAGGAAAAAATGAAGAAAAAAAGCAAATTATTTTCTTATTTTAACGGATTGAAATTTCAAGCTTTCTTAGCTCCTTTTTTTAAACTTTTAGAAGCGATATTTGAACTTCTTGTTCCATTTATTGTCTCTGATATTATGAATGTTGGGGTTGAAAATGGTGATACTCATTATATCATTGTGAGATTTATCGTTTTGGTTGTCCTCGCTTTTTGCGGCTTAGGTTTTGCTTTAACCGCCCAATATTTTTCTTCTTATGTTGCCAATAAATACGCCTGCCGATTGAGACAAGGCGTATTTGAACATGTGCAGACCTTATCTTTTAAAGATTTGGATACTTTGGGAAATTCAACTATTCTGACGAGAATGACAAGCGATGTCAATCAGATTCAAAGTGGAATAAATATGTTCCTACGTCTTTTCTTAAGATCACCATTTATTGTTTTTGGTGCATTGGTGATGGCTTTAATTATCGATTCTCAGATCGGTATAGTTTTTGCCGTTGTTATTCCAATTTTATTTTTAGTTGTTTTCTTGATAATGAGATTCACTTTGCCGCGTTATAATAAGATTCAATTATCGCTTGATAATTTGACGAAAGAAACAAGAGAAAACTTAACTGGTGTCCGGGTTATAAGAGCCTTTACCGGTGAAGAAAATCAAATTTCTGATTTTGAAAAGAAAAATCAACATTTTACATCTTTGCAGTTTGCAGTCAGCAAAATATCAAGCTTGATGAATCCTTTAACTGTAGCAATAATCAATATCGGCGTTATTTCTATTTTGTATTTTGGTGGTATTAAAGTAAATACTGGCAGTTTGACTTCTGGTGAAGTTTTTGCCTTATATAATTACATTACTTATATTTTGGTTGAACTTATTAAATTTGCTAACCTCATTATCAATATCAGTAAGTCAATTGCCTGTTCAAAAAGAATCAATGCTTTATTTGAAGTTGAACCGAGTTTAAAATTTAAAGAACACGTTAAAATAAATGATGATTATCTGACATTCGATAATGTTTCTTTTAAGTATAATAAAGATGGTAAAGAAGCGATAAAAAATGTCAGTTTTAAAGTTGAAAAAAATCAGACTATTGGAATCATCGGTGGTACCGGTGCAGGAAAAAGTACTTTGATTAATCTTTTGTGCCACAGTTATGATTTGAATGAAGGTGAAATTATTTATAAAGGCTATCCACTTTCTTCTTATAGCTTAGAAGAAATAAGAACTAATATTGGTCTTGTTCCCCAAAAAGCAGTATTATTTGAAGGAACAATTCGTTCTAACCTTTTATGGGGTAAAAAAGATGCTAGTGAAGAAGAGATACAAAAAGCTTTAGAAATTTCCCAAAGTGAAGACGTTATAAAACATAAAGCGAAAGGCTTAGATGAACCGGTTGAACAGAACGGACGAAATTTTTCCGGCGGTCAAAAACAAAGATTAACCATAGCAAGAGCTTTGGTTAAAAATCCGGAAATCTTAATATTAGATGATAGCAGTTCGGATTTAGATTTTAAAACGGATAAAGATCTGCGAATGAAGTTCAAGGAAATAAAGAATATGACAATCTTCTTGATTTCTCAAAGAACTTCTTCTCTGACAAACTGCGATAAAATTTTAGTTTTAGACCATGGAGAATTAGTAGCTCAAGGTACTCACGAAGAACTTTTAAAGAATTGTAAGTTATATCAAGATATACATTATTGCCAATTTGAAAGGGAGGAAACTAAATGAAAAAGAGCAATCTTTCCTTTTTGATGGGATACTTAAAAAAACATATAGCATTATTGATAATTTCGATAATCTGCAGTTTATTAGCTAGTCTTTTGACGTTATACATTCCTTATGTTGTTGGACAGAGCATTGATGTTCTTAAACTTGGTCAAGATCAAGTTGATATGCAGAAGATATTGTTCAATTGTCTTTTAATTCTTATCTCAGCAATTATCATTGCTATAAGTCAATATTTTTCCGGTGTTATCAACACAAAAATTTGCTATAACATCACCAGAGATTTGCGCCGTGACTTAAATGGTAAAATTCATCGCTTGCCTTTAAAATACTTAGACAATCAGCCGGTTGGTCAAATTGTCAACAGGGTAATATCTGATGTTGAAATAATCAGCGATGGACTCATCATGGGTTTTAATCAATTATTTTCTAGCGTTATAACTATCATTGCTTGCTTAGTCATTATGTTCGTTATGAATTATAAGATTGCTGCAGTTGTTGTTATATTTACTCCATTATCTATTTTTGTCGCTCGCTTCATATCTAAATCAACATTTAATCTTTTTAAAAAGCAATCCACTATCAAAGCTTCACAGACTGGTTTTATCAATGAAATGATAACAAATGAGAAAATTGTTCAATCATTCCAGATGGAAAAAGAGAATAATGGAGTGATGAAAAAGTATAATGATGAACTAGAAAATATTGGTATTAAAGCTGTTTTCTTTTCAAGCATTGCTAATCCATCAACTCGTTTTATCAATGCTATCATCTATGCTGGCGTAGCCTTGACTGGAGCTTTGCTCTGCTTAGGACCAGATCCGATAACCATCGGTGTTCTTTCTTCTTTCTTATTTTATGTTAATCACTATACTAAACCTTTTAATGAAATAACGGAAGTTATTGCTGAACTTCAAAATTCTTTTGCTACAACAAGCAGAGTCAAAGAACTTTTAGAAGAAGAGGAAGAAGTAAAAGAAGGAGATATTATCCTTGAAAAAGCGGAAGGCGATATGGATATCGAACATGTCAATTTCCAATATACTCCTGAAGTTCCACTTATAGTTGATTTCAATCTTTCAGTTAAAAAAGGAACTAAAGTTGCTATTGTTGGACCGACAGGTTGTGGTAAAACAACTTTGATAAATCTTTTAATGCGTTTTTATGATCCGCAAAAAGGTGAAATAAAAATCGATGAAAAAAATCTTAAAGATATTACCAGACATTCTCTGCGCGACAATTATGGAATGGTTTTACAAGAGACATGGTTGAAAGAAACAAGTATTAAAGAAAATGTAAAGATGGGAAAAGAAGATGCTACTGATGAAGAAGTCATAGAAGCTCTTACTGAATGCCACTGCATGAAGTTTGTCAACCAATTAGAAAAAGGCATCGATACCATAATTAAAGAAGATGGTGGTGGTCTGTCGCAAGGACAAAAACAACTTTTATGTGTCAGCAGAATAATGTTGACCAAACCTCCGCTTTTGATCTTAGATGAAGCTACTTCTTCAATCGATACGAGAACTGAAATCAAAATTCAAGAAGCTTTTAATCAATTGATGGAGGGAAAAACCTCATTTATTGTTGCCCATCGTCTTTCAACGATTAAAAATGCGGATATCATTTTAGTTATGAACAATGGAAACATAATTGAAATGGGAAACCATGAAGCTTTATTAGAGAAAAAAGGTTTCTACTATAATTTATATAATAGTCAATTTAAATTGAGTTAATTTTAAAAGACCTTTTTGAGATTATAGCAGGTCTTTTATATTGTAAAAAAATTAAATGAGAAAATCAGTTTATTATAATGTACTAAACATAATATTACTTTCTTTATTATGTAGTAATTTTCCATCATATTTAATGCTAAAATACTTTTGTAAAAGGCTTTTTAAATAAGTACATGATTATAGACTTATATTGAAAAAGATTTTAAAGAGGATGAAAATGGTAAATAAATTTTTGAAAATTTTATTGCTGACAACAACTATTACTCCTTTACTGGCATTCAATTACGTCTCTCGTGATAAACAGAATATTCAACATCAATATCTTTTAAATTTTGAAGCGAATGGTGGAAGTGAAGTTTCTCCACTGATTTACATCAATGAAGATACAACTTTTAAAATGCCGACTACCAAAAAATATGGTTATACTTTTGGTGGATGGTACTTTGATAACGATACTTTTGAAAAACCATTTTATGTTGGATCTTCTATTATCGATGAAAATACTACTTTATATGCTAAATGGGTTTTAAAGACGGTGAAAGTGTATCTTGATACATTTTATGAAGATGAGTTTGAACCATTGATTTACAATGTTGGTGATACTTTTCACCTTTCAAGCCTTCCGGAAGTTGTAAAAAATAAAAAGACTAATGGTTTATCTTTTTCATTTAAAAATTGGGTTAGAGGCGATGAGAAAGAAGTGGTGGATGATTTTGTATTGGAAGATGAATACTATGAATTTCATGCCACTTATGGAAGTTTAGATTATACTTCTTATAAAAAAAGCTATGAGACTAGTTTTGATTCACCTAGTTTTTATATCGATTCAGAAAATAGTTGGACAAGAGGCGAACTCACTCTTCCAAAAGCTGGAATTGGTGAAGGAGCGCCTAATCAAAGTGTCTTCTTAAATGATGGCAATTTAACTTTAAATCAGTTGACTTATAATGGCTTAGCTTATGGAGCAAAATGTCTATTGCCTCATGATATTACCGCAGGTTTAAAAAAGTATTCTGTTGAAACGACATTTAGAATCAGTAAAAATAGTGGCTTAGCAAATGAAAAGGCTAATGCTGGTGATGCTGGTTTTGGTATTATGGTCGGTTATAACAAAGATACTGGAGCTAACGTTGAAGCGGTTGTTGATCCAATTAGCAAAACTGTTAGAATTGCGGCTATCAATAGCTCTTACGCGAAATCTGGTACTGATGTAAATAAAAGCTTTTCATATAAGATTAATGGTGATCTTAATGATTATCATCGCTTGAAGGCCATTTATAATGGAGAAAAACCTAATGCTTCTGGTCAATTAAAAAATTCTTATATCGAAGTATATTTTGATGATGTTTTATGCTGGTCGACCAAGACTACTACATTGAATAAAAATTGGTTCTATTCTAATCAAGCTAATGGAGACTATATCGGCTTATGTGCAAATCTATGTGAAGCTGAGATAAAAAGTGTTGTCTTGAAAGATTTTTCGGAAGAAAATACTTTATATAGCTATGATTTTTCTAAACAGAATGGAACATTTGCTGATGGTTGGTCTTATATAAAAAATAGCAATGGTGCTAATGTTGGCCAAGTTGACATCAAAGATGGACATTTAAGTATAAATTCTTATTTTCCAAATCAATCGATTAAAAAGCATCAAGCTATATATTCTCCTTGTGCTGAACTTAAAAATTTTGCTGTTTCATTTGATTTCAATTTTGAAAATTACAGTGGAATTGACAAATATTTTGCATTGATGTTCAGAGGAGAAGAAGCAAGATATAATGCTTTGTTCTTCCGGGCAGAAAATGGTTTGATTCAACTTTATAAACACGGAGAGGAAAATTCGAATTATTCAGCATGGTCCCCATCTTTTGCTATAAAAAGTTATACAGGTGGCTTCGGTAAAGAAAATCATCATATTGAAGCGATTTTAAAAGATAATTATTTCATTGTTAATGTTGATGGCGAAGAAGTTTATTCTAATAACATAGTTTCAAATGTCCTCTATGAAAATGAAGGAAAAATCGGCTTTTTAACTTCAAGTGCTGAAGTTTGTTTTGACAATTTAACAATTTACAATCTTGATGAGGTGAAATGATGAAATTATTAGCTTTACTCTCTGTATTTTTACTCAGTCCTTTGACTTTTAAAGCTCCGATTTATCAAAATTTAAAACTGGAAAAAAGTCAAGATATCATTAAAGATAAGGCAACTTATATTGTTTCTAAACCATTTGATAAAACCATCAATACTTTTGAGACAACTATTGTCTTACCAAAAGACATAATAAGCTCGGAACCATTAGGTGTTATATTTGGGAATTACTTTAATTCCTCATTCGGCTATGATGGTTCGGTTGATTATTTGATTGATCGAAATGGTAATTTCCGTCTTTATTACAATCGGGTTTCGGGTTATAAAGCAGAAGTTGATCACGTTTTTAAAAATTATGATTTCCGGACTGGCAAAGAAGAGCACATCGCTTTGACAAGAGATGCTGAAAATAATCTATTTTCTTTATATGTCAATGGAGAATTGGTTGAAACATATGAAAGTGCTAGTTCAGAAGCTTTCAATTTGATGCGTTATCAAATTGGTTCTGACTGGTCGAATTGGACCAAGAATATCGATGGGCAAAATTCTCGCTATCCATTTAAAGGAAAAATCGAAAATGTTTCAGTATTTTCTGATCTTAGAACAGCGGAAGAAATAAAAAATGATTTTAATTTAAATCTTAAAGATGAAGATAATCTGATGGGATCCTGGAATTTAGGAGAATGGGATAATCTTGTTGTCGAAGATCTTTCATTCAATGACAATGATGTTACTTTAGGAAATTATGAATATTATTATGATCTTGAAGAAACAGAAAACTATGATTATTCAATTTTATGTATACCTGATATTCAGATTACCACGAGATATAATCCTCAGAAATTGGATAAAGAATTTGATTGGTTAGTTGAAAATAAAGACGCTAAAAATATTCAATATATTTCTTTTGTCGGTGATTTAACGGATACTTGTGATAAAAATGATCCAGAAGAAACACAGTGGAAAGTTGTTAAAAGAAATTTCCAAAAACTTGATGATAATAATGTTTCCTATGGTTTTGTTCCTGGAAATCATGATTATGATGATGGTGTTGGCCGAAGCCGTCCAACTACTTTGATGAATAAGAATCTCCCTTATGAAAAATATGCTGCAAAATCATATTTTGGTGGGTCGTATTTTAAAGGAGATATTGTCAATTATTATAATGTTAAAAGAATAAGTGGCGTTGATTATCTATTTTTGAATTTGGAATTTGGTCCACGCGATAGTGTTTTAAAATGGGCCAATAGAGTATGTGATATGTATCCTAATCATCGCGTTATTATCTCCACCCATTCCTATATTGAGCCTAATGGAGAAATTGCTCAAAGTTATTCTCCATATGCTGCTAGTAAATATGGAATTGGAGCGGGTAATTCTTCTAATGATGGTCAGGAAATGTTTGATAAACTTGTAAAAAAACATCCGAATATTTTTATGGTTTTTTCAGGTCATAACAGTTCAGATGATATTGTTTATCGTAAAGATTTTGGGGAAAATGGAAATACTATACATTCATTTTTAATCGATGCTCAAGGGACTTTTTATTCAGATTCTTGCGATGTCTTGGCTATGTTTAAATTCAATGAATATGAGAAAAAAGCTTATGTTTATTGGTATTCTCCGGAAAAGAATCAATATTTAAATAGACAAAATCAATTTGTTATCGATTTTGCTGATGAAAAAAATCCTAACATCGGAATAAGAAATAAAAACGAAAATAATGCACAAAATCTTATATGGTTATTTGTAATATCTGGTGTTTTTATCATCGTGCCAACTGGAGTTGTTGCTATTAAAAGAGGTTTAAAAAATGAAAAGAAAAACTAAATATATTCTTTTGCCACTTGTAATGCTATTAACTGCTTGCAATAACAATAATATTTCTTCTAGTACTTCTTCAATTATTTCATCGTCATCTTCTTCAATCTCTTCCAGCAGTTTAACTTCCTCAAGTTCTATTAGTAGCAGTTCTACATCTTCTTATACTTCTTCTATTAATCACGTTATAAGTTTACAATTAAAAAACGTTATCGATGGTTTTATTGAAGGTGCTAGTTTTAAAATTGATGGCAAAGAAATTGCTTATGAATATAAAGATGAAACATATTTTTTGAAAAACATTGCCTTTGATAGCACTTTAGAGATTATTCATAGTAAATATGCAAATAAGAAAATTACAATAACTTCTGAAAATCTAGGGCTTATAAGCTTAGAATATCCCTATGTAAAAGTTGGGAGTGCGCGTTTTAATTCTAATGTTTTATTCAATAATTGGACTTTATTAAATAGCAGAGGATTGAATGAAATTAAATTCCAATTTGTTTCTCCTTATAATCATTTTGTCGGCTCCAATAGTTCGTTAAATTTGTATATCAATACCGGCAATACTTCCACATCTTTAAGAGGTGGTGATTATGAATTTAAGATGACATCCGATAAGCTATTTGTTTATGATTATGGCTTTGTTCATGATGGAATTGATCTTGATCAATTCAATTACATCAATTATGTTGAAGATGGTAAAACTTACATAAATATTGATATTCCATATGATTTTTTAAAGATAAATTACGATGATATTGTCGGAGTTAATTTCATAGAAAATCTTGTTGATGCGGATATTGTTTCTAATTTGATTTTTGATGAAAAAGAGATTTCTACAATAAATACAACATCATATCCAAGAATTGATGCAACCGGGCGTGTTTTTGCAAATAACCGCAATGTCGATGATCCGATGTGGATCAGCAAAGCTCAATATAAGGAATTAATAGAAGGAAAAGATTATAGCTTTGCTTCACCGAAATATAATAAATATCCTGGCGTTGCAGATGATGTTCATTTTTCTGTCGATTATAAAGATAGTTTAATATTTAATTTTGTCGGTTTTGGTAAATTTGCAGATACTGAATATTTCCAAATTGTTATCCATAATAATATCATCGATAAAAATTCCTGGAATTTAACTCCGGATGATGTTATTTTCCATATCTATAAGGATAGGGTTGAAATATATAATCAATGCACTGAATTTTTCGCTGTTCAAAATAAAAAAGGAAATCACCTATCAACAATTAAGATTGATAACTACATTGATTATGGACCATATTTTACAATGAATATTGATGTCCCATTTGATCAAATTCCTAATATTCATTCCGAATATGATGATATTTATATCATGGCCGTGGAATTCGATGAAAAAACATTGTATGAAGGTGCCAATTATTATGAAAATTTCTTCTATAAAGGAAAAACATTAGGTGATCCAGCTGATATGATTAGCTATGCTTGTATCGATGCACCAAAAGTAAGAGAATCTAATCTCACTAATGAAGAAAAGAAGAAATTGATTGGAAATAGGAAAATTTCTTTCGCTAATCCTGAAGATACTAGCAATAAAAAAGCTGATGATGTCTATATGAATATCGAAAGAAAAGAAAATGGTTTATCATTTGATTTAGTCGGCTTTGGCGATTTTAAAGATACGGAAATATTTACCTTTGTTTTCCATACATCTAATGAAAATGGTGAAAATTGGAAAATTCAAAATGATGATGTTACCTTGATGGTCAGTCAAACTGTGGCTAAATTTGTCACTGGAACAACTGATTTCTGGGTTGGAACGCGTATTACAAGAAGCAATATCACTACGAAAAATGCGGTGGAATATAAGCGATATGATGGATATTTCACATTGATTTTAGATATTGATTATGATGAAATTAAAGCTTCTTTAAATAAAGATTCGATATTAAAAATGTATGCTTTTGAATTCGGTTTCGGTGGAGCTATGTATAATAATGAACCATGGACCAAATTGATGAGATACGATGGTGAACCATGTGGTGATCCAGCTTTTCAAATCAATTACTTAAATATCTAAATAAAAATCCGCACTTCAATGGTGCGGTTTTTGTATGAAATTTATTTTTTTGGTATTATCAGGAATAAAAAATACAATATTGTATATTTTTTGCCAATTATAAAATAGCTTTTCTTTATTTTAATTTAATTTTTTAGTAATTAAAACATACTATCATATTACATTATATCGATTATAAAATTAAACATTTTTTAATCTTATATAGCTCTTTAAAAATTGAAAATAAATATGGTAAAATAAAAAAGAATTCGAGGAAAAAATGGATAAGATGGATAATTTAATAGAGAAGATCAATGAGTTAGAGGCTTCTTTAAAAGATATTAATTTTAAAATTGATAATTTTAAGCCTTTTGAAAAAATAAGTTCAAACATGATAAAAGATATTCAGGAATATATAAAAAATATTTCTCCGCTTTTAGCTAAAATTATTGTTCTCAGCGATGGGAAACTTTGCATTGAGGATGATAAGGTCTTTTATAGAAAAGATAAAAGAAGTTCTTATTCTTTTACATATGAAAATTCTGAAACAGTTTTAAAAAAACAAGCTGATAAGATAAATGGATTATTTGTCGATATTATCAGAAATGGAATAACTGACAGCAAATTAGCAAATTTAGGTAAGTCCTTGGTCACTATCTATAACATTTATGAAAATATTGCTGATTTAGAAAAAGAAGCTTATAAAAATTTTGTTTCTCTTAGTGATTTAAAGAAACAAAAAGAAAAGATAGATACCGAATTAGCTTCTTTGAATTCGAAATTTGCTGAGAGTAATAAAATTTATCTTCAAAGAAAAAATAAAGTTTTACTTAATGATGTCTCTTCTAATCAAATAGACAATAAAGATATAATTGTAGATTTAGCTTTTGATGATAAAACATCAAAAATATTATCATGGAATCCGCTTAAAGAAATCCTTCGAATTGAAGGTACAACATTGGATAGTTCTGTTTCTACCATTAAAGATTTGGTTTTACAAAGCATCTATTCTATTAGTGATATGAATTATCAATTTATGTATTGCTCAAAAGAAGCTAATATGGATTTGGTAAGTTTTTTCAATAAATTGAATAATTCTTTTGCTGGTGAAGCATTTTATAATGGATATAATCCTAGTGAGATCATCAATAATCGTTATTTTATTAGAGATGTCATATCTTCTGTTCTTGATTTAATTACAAAAAGACAAGAGCTTTTATCTTCTAATGGTATATACAAAAATATTTATGAATATAATTTGAAAAATCCTAAAGATCAACAAAAATATATTTTTTTATTTTTACAGCAATATCCAACAGGCTTTGAAGATATTGATAATTTTAGCTATTTATTGCAAAGCGCTGCTCAATTAGGCATTTTTATCATTGCTATTGAACGTGCTGAAAAATTTGATGAAGATAATAAAAGATATTTAAAATATATTGATCTTGATGATGTCAGAAATGTTAATTATTTAAAAGTTTCTGTTGATAATGGTCAATTTATTAATGATGGAGAAGTTTTTAAAACTCCACAATTTGCTGATAAAAAGATCTCGGAATTATTGGCTCCGCTTGCTAAAAAAATAAGCAGTCAAAATTCTATTGTTACCTTTGAAGATATTGGATTTGGTGAATTTAAAGAAGAAGGCGATAAGATTAAAGACAGCATTTCAATTCCGGTCGGTAAATCAGGAAATAAAGTTTATAATATCGAATTTGCCAGTGGAGATTTTGGTGAAAATGGTATAGTCGGTGCAATTATTACCGGTGGTACCGGTACTGGTAAATCTTCTATCATCGATAGTTTAATCTTCAATGGGGCGATGAAATATTCTCCGGATGATTTGAATTTTTATCTCATCGATTTTAAAGATGGTATTTCTAATGCAAAATTTATTACTACTGCACAAATTCCTCATGTAAAATTGGTCATGACTAGAAGTGTTAAAGAAGATGCGGAAATTATTTTATCTTTGCTCAATAAAGAGAGAATTAGACGAAATAAAATCTTTACTGAAAATCATGTTACAAATATTCAGTCTTATAATGCAATTATTTCACCGAATAAGCATATGCCACGTATTATTGTAATAATCGATGAGGCTAACCAAATGTTAGCAGAAAATGATTCAAGTGATAATAGTATTGCAGTTTCGAAACTCAATGATAAATTGATTTCATTAATTTCAGTTATTGTCGACCAAGGTCGTAACGCTGGTATTCATCTTATTTTTGCGGCTCAGTATTATAATGCTGGCTTAGAAAAAGCTAGTAGCATGTTAGGCGGAAAGTTCTGCTTTGCTAATCCGGTAGAAAGCGCTATTGAAAAAACTCTCGTCAATTCAAATAATGCTAAACAAATTGTTAATAATGAATGTAAAAATAAACAGGGTGTTTGTGTTTCGATGATTGCTGGTAAAAAAAGCAATGACTATTCAGTTATCAGATGCGGTTTCTTAGGAAAAGAAAAATCTGGCAATGATAAAAAATATGCTGAAATGATCAGAAACAGATGGAAAAAATATGAGATTTCTTTTGCTGTTGCTGGGGAAAATAAACCGATATTTTTTAAAGATTATGTTAAAACAACAAAGATTACTGAAAAAAATAATAATGGTGCACCAATAGGAATCGATTATTGTGATGGAAGATTGCTTTATGTTCCATTTAATAACATCAATACTTCCTTAGGTATTGTCGGCGGAGAAGAAAATAATTTTGAACCGAATACGGATATTCTTATCTCTGTTGTTACTTATGCCTTAAGTATAAAAGGAAGAGTCTTACTCATCGATGAATCATATAGTCAAAATATCGCAAGATTCTTTGATGGTAGAAAAGGAGTAGAAGTTTATAGATCAAATCAATTCTTGGATGCTTTAAAAGAATTCAAAGATATCTACAATGATAGATTTGGTTCAAGAAGAGAAGAAGAACCGGTATTTTTAGTAGTTTGTAATTTACAGATGATTGAAGATTTTATCTATAACCATTCTAGTGCTGAAAATGATAATTCTTATAGCGGTGGTTATCGTCCTTTGAAGTCTGTGCGAGAAGAAAGAGACAAAGCTATTAAAGGGGCTGATACATTTTTCGAGCTTTTGAAAAATATTAAGAAGGTTAGAAATATGTATATTGCTTGTTCCATTGATAATGTTGAAGATTCTATACCTGATAATTTGCAAAGAGAATTCGCTAAAGTTAGCAGCAAGATAATAAATTCACCTTTTAGAGAAGATAAGTATGATTTTTCAGAGGATTTCAGCAAATCCATATTGGATTCATGTCGAAAAGATTCAAACAATAAAAATTTATCACTTCTTCTTTCGATGGATATGGATGGAGAAAATAAATTCGATACAGTATCTAAAGCGCGTTTCTTTAGATATACTCTAGATAGGGAAACCGATGAAGCGATAGATAAGGAGATAAAAAGCAAATGAAAATAAATTCAACTATAGAAAGATATGATGTTAAAGATTTGAATAACATTTCAGCTTCAGTAATTAATATCAATAAAAAATTAGAGTATTTAAATAGATGTGCTGATACTTTGTTGCACAATATAGCTATTGTTGAACAAAGTTTCAATAGCCCTAACATGGTAAGAGCTAAAGAAGAAATCAGGGTATATAAAACTAAATTTGAACAAGCGAATATTGAAATGAATGAATTATTGAAATCGGTCGACGATTTTGTTCAAAAATTAAATCACGCTTGGAGATCTTGGAATTAAGGAGAAGGTTATGGAAAATAGAGGAAAGTCGGAAAAAACCGTTGTTAAAGCTTTTGTCAATGATTTAAGATTTTTTGTTGATGCAATAGTAGATGAATCTAATAAGATGGAAGATGAAGCTGAAAATTTAAGTTCTAGCTGGAATGATCCACAATATGATAAATTTAAAGAATATATAGATCAATTGACTAAAGATTTAAAAGATAAAACAAAAATAATTTCAGATTGTGCTAATAAAATTGAAGAAAGAGAACTTAAGGAAATCTAGCTTATGGTTAGCAATGATATAAATATTGATTTTGATAATATTTCTTCTAGTATAAGAAAAATAAATAAATCCATGGATAATATTATTGCCTTGACTAATGGTATGATTAATAATGCTAATTATGTAAATCAGCATTTTGATACTATCAATTTTCGAAACACTTTGGAAAAACTCTTAGAGATAAGATCTAAAGTTTATAATAGTTCAGAAATGGTTAATCGTATCGATAAGTTTATGAAAAATCTTGAAGAAGCGAATAGAAGTTATAAAAATTCGAAAGCTGGAGGTTATTGATTATGGCTAATATTTTGAGTGTTAAGGATTCTGATAGAAGTTTAACTAGTAGTATTGAATCTCTTTCAAGATTTTTTGATTATAATACT
This sequence comes from Firmicutes bacterium CAG:345, assembly GCA_000433315.1. Lineage (NCBI taxonomy): Bacteria > Bacillati > Bacillota > Firmicutes bacterium CAG:345. Next base: position 32,969 of record FR893371.1, read on the forward strand.
AATCAGTGGGATGATGATGTGAGCAATTCTTATTATTCTTATGCCAAAAGTTTAAGTTCTAATGTTTCTATTTTTAACAATATCACTTCTTCGATAGAAAATATAAATAATAGTTTAGATAATTTCGATGAGGAAAAACTTTATTCCCGCGTTAATGATTTTGAAGGAATGGTCAGCAAATTATGAGAAGATCTTTTGCTTCAAAAAGTACAATCAATGATTTTATTTCAAAAAATGATGAAGTGGTCAGAGATTTGGATAATTTTAAAACTATTGCCAATAATGTTGTCGATGATTTATTATTTGAAGTTGATAAAAAGTATCAAAAGGTATCCGATGTTAAGGACAAATTAGATAGACTTATCAGTCAGGCTGAAGATAAGTTGAGCAGAGCGGAAAGCAATTTATCAGCTGCGGTCAGTCAGAATGCGGCAACTCCTTCAACGATTACTGTTACCAAAACTGATAGTCAAGGAAATACAACAACATCAACTAAACCTAATCCACAAAAAGCTGCCAGCCAGGCTAATATGGCTAATGCTTCTTCTGCTGTCAGCAACATTCGAAGCATAATTTCCAATATGCGCAGCTATAAAAATAATTTGCAACAGGCTTTGAATTCTCTTTGTAGTATGAAAAATAATCTTAATTCTTTAAAGTATAATTCTTTGGACAATTGCCGAAAAATTTATGATATGGCTAATAAAGCATCTTCACAAGCTAAAAAAGCCGAAGAAGCTGTTGAGAAATATTTGGGATTTAATATTTAAAATAAAATTATTTACTTGTTTGAAAGAGGATGGAATAAAAAGCTCCTCTTTTTTTAATTTAATCTTTAAGTTATATTTTTTTTTACAATTTTATAAGTTATAATAAAAAAGATGTACTTATTTATTTTTTAGATGAGGTGATTTTATGAGTGGATTATATGATAAAAGTAGTTTAGATCTTTTGAATCAAGAATTAGATGATGAGATTAAGAAAAAAGAACAAAAGATCAACCAGCAGAAAATTGACTCACTTTTAAAAGAAGGAAATACTTTATGCGATGTTGAAAGATTTGATAGTGCACAAAAAAATTTTGAAGAAGCCTTAGAATTGGATAAAGATAATGTTTTGGCTAATTTTGGAATGGTCAGAGCAATCAGTGAAGAGTTTGTGAATTTAACCGATGCCAAAATTGATAAATATATAAATTTTGTTGTAAAAAATGATAAAGATAATCTCTATATAAAAAATGAAATTTTTAAAACATTTTATAAAAAGTGGAAGAAATATCTAGAAGATAATCCCCGTGATGGAATCTATAGTATTGCTAAACTTGATGAACTATTAGGTAAATATGAATATAAATTAGTTTTGAAATCTCTTGAACATTATTCTGATGAAGGTAAGGGAAAATATACGAAGATTCTAGCGGATTTTTATTCCAAAGGAATTATTGTAAAAAAAGATATGAAAAAGGCTTTATCTCTATATGAAAAGGCTTTTTCACAAGGTGAATATGATTGTGCTTTTACTTTGGGAAATTATTATAAAGACAATCTTTATAATGGTGATGAACAAGGAGAAAAAGCTTATGATTGGTACTTTAAAGGCGGCCAAGAAAATCAATCAGATTGCTTAAGTGTTTTAAGAGAAATTCAACGCAAAAAGGAAGAAGAATTTGCTAGAAAATATTATTGGTTGCTTAAAGAAGATGTTTGCATCGATAGATTTAAAAAGAAAAATATCGATAATACTACTTTTAGATCTATTGAATATTATGCTAACAATAATAAATCTGATTTTAAACACTATTTAGGTGTTTGTTATTTCTTCGGTCTAGGTACTGATGTCGATTATAATAAGGCTTTAGAATATGAATCAGAAGCCTGTAATGAAACTAACTTTGCTGAAGCTAGAAGATATGTTGGTATCATTTGTGAAAATGGATTGGTAAATAATAAAAAAATCACTCTTAAAGATGCTTTCTATTGGTATGGTAAAGCTATTGATTTAGGCGATGTTGAATCGATGGTTCTTTTGGCTAATATGTATTTGAATAACAACGATAAATATCATGAGAAAGAAGCTTATAAATTATATAAGGCTGCTTATGAGAAAAAGAATGTTGAAGGTGCTATCGGTCTTGCTACTTGTTATATAAATGCTTTTGGTACAAATAAAGATAATAAGAAAGCTATTGAAATTTTAAAGGAATGCAAAAATAATTTTAAAGCGGAGAAGCTTTTAGCAAAATGTTATAGTGATTTCTGTTCTTCTGAAATTAATTATGAGGAAGCGTTTAAAATCTATTTAAAAAATGCCAATAAGGACCCGGAATCAAGTTATGAATTAGCAATTTGCTATCATACTGGACATGGTACAGAAAAAGATTTAGAAAAGTATGCTTTTTATATGGAAAAAGCTGCTAAAGGTGGTTTTGCATTTGCTTATTCTTCTTATGCTGAAATTTTAGAAGAAAGAAAAGACTATAAAACCGCTTTTGAATATTATCAAAAAGCTGTTGATAATGGGGATTGGAAATGCAATATTAAATTAGGTGAATACTATGAAAATGGCTATCTAGGTTCAGTTGATTTAACAAATGCCCGTAGATGTTATGAAACTTTGATAATAAAAAATAAAGATAATAAAAGAGCTTTGGCATTAAATTATGTTGCTCTTGGTCGCACTTATCAAAAAGAAGGTATAAATAATTATGCTTTCAAATATTATCAAAAAGGCTATGAAATTGATAAAGTTGGCTAATTTGAGTTAGCTGTTTGTTATTTAAATGGTATTGGTACTGATAAAAATTACGATAAAGCTTTTGCTTTATTGACAAGTGTTGCTAAAACTAAAAATGCCGATGCTAAATATCATCTTGCCCAATGTTATAAAAATGGTTATGGCGTTAAAATAAATCCTGAACAATATTTCAATTATCTTTGTAAAGCCTATGATGAAGGATATAGACTTGCAATTACTGAAATAGTAGCGTGCTATGAAGTAGGATATGGAACTAATAAAGATAATAAGAAAGCTATAAAGATTTTAACAGAAGATTATCTTAAAACAAATTTTGATTATGAAGCGGCTCAAATTGCTAATTTATATAAAGAAGAAAATGATTACTGCAATTATTTTGCTTGGGGAGAAAAAGCTCTTTCAAGTGAAGATGCCAATTTGATATATGAATTAGCTGAGTGTTATGCAAATGGTGAAAATACAAAAAAAGATTTGAATAAAGCTATTGAGTTATATAAAAATGCCGCTTCTAAAAATAATGTAAAAGCGATGTTTTCTTTAGCTTCATTATATATAACAAATCAAATTTCAGAAGTTGAAAAAGAAGAAAAAGCCTATAAGTTGTTAAAAAAATGTGCCGAATCTGATTATAAATTAGCTTATAAATATTTAGCCGATTGCTACAATAATTCTTATGGTACTAAAGCTAATAGAAAATTAGCGATAACTTATTATATTAAAGCTGCTGAAGATGGCGATGTTGAAGCGATGAATGCTCTTGTCTTGTTATATTCTGAAGCTAAAAGTCCATATGAAAATTCTAAAGAAGCTTTTAAATGGGCTTTAAAAAGCGCTGAACAATGTGATCTTACAGGAATAATAAATGTTACAAAATTCTATCAAAAGGGCTATGGTACATCAAAAAATATAGAACAATATTTATTTTGGGCTCATAAAGGCTTAGAATTTAATAACGTTGATTGCATTGCAAGTCTTATTAATTTCTATCAAGAAAATCCTAATTATCCTAATAGAAATTTAGAATTGATTGAATTATATAAGATGAAATATGCAAATGGTGAGATAAAGTATTCAGGTATTATTTCCGATTTATATCATCAAATAGGCGATGAAGAGAAAGCTAAGGAATGGTTAAATAATAATTTAAGTAAAAATAATCCAGAAGGATATTATAAATTAGCTAAACATTATGAAGAAGAAAATGATTTGACCAATGCTTTTGAAAATTATAATTTAGCTGCTAAATATGGCTATGTAGATGCTTATTTACCACTTTATAATTGCTATATTAATGGAAAAGGCGTAGAAAAAAATTCGGAAGAAGCATTTAATATTTGCAAAAAAATGTATAAAGAAAAAATTAATTCTGGCGCTTTATATTTAGGTCAATGTTATGAGCTTGGTATTGGAGTACCAGTAAATTATAAAACCGCTAATAAGTATTATACTGAAGCTTTGGAAAATAATTATAAACTTGGAACAGTTTACTATAAATTGGGTTCGGCTTATGAATATGGTCATGGAGCGAGAAGATGTTATGCTGATGCTTTAAATTACTACAATAAAGGTTATGAACTTGGTGATTTGGATTGTACATTTAAAGTAGGACAATTCCATGAAGAAGGAATAGGTGTTCCAAGAAGTATTGCTACAGCAGAAACATATTATTTTGAGTGTGAAAATTCCACAAATCCTCAACATCTTATTAAAATAGCTAGCCGTTATGAAATAAGTAAACGACAAAATTATAAAAAAGCTTTTAAACTATATAAAAAGGCTGCTGATTTAGGCAGTGCATATGCTATGTGGAAAACAGGTATGTGCTATTTATATGGTGATGGTGCTGAAGTTTCAGATGAAGATGCCTATGTTTACTTTAAAAAAGGTAGCGAAAGAAAATATCTTCCTGCTACATATGAATTAGGGAGAATGTATTATTATGGATATTATGTTGAAAAAAATTATGATATAGCTTTTGATTGCTTTAATATGGCTAAAACAGAAGAAGATTCTTATTTATACTTAGGATTGATGTATATGTCTGGTTTAGGCATAGCAAAAAATTGTAGCAAAGCCTTTGAATGCTTTATTAAAACTCCAGAAACTAACGACGATTATAACTTGGTAACATACAATTTGGCTCTTTGCTATAAATATGGTTATGGTACTAAAGTTGATTATAAAAAAGCAATCCAATTATTTAAAGAAAATGATTCGGGCAATGCTATAGATCCAGATATACTTTATGAATATGCGGATTGTTTAATCCGTTTATATGGAAAAGATATTCCAGAAGGAACAACGGAATTACTATGGAAAGCCCATGATAGATCAAATATTAAAGCTACTTATAAATTAGGCTATTGCTATTTGAATCGCATTGGCTTTAATAAAGATAAAGAAAAAGCTTTCCAATTATTTAAAATTGCAGCCGAAAAAGATTATGTTCCTGCAATGCTAGATTTAGCTACTTGTTATAAAAAGAGAATTGGAACGAAAAAGAACTTAAAAGAAGCACTTAAATGGTATCAATTATACTTAGATAAAACTGAAAAAACTAATATAGAAGAAATAGAAAAAATTGAAAAGATAGTTAAAAAATTAAAAAGAAAAGTAAAGTAGGTGTGTATGAGTGGATTATTTGATAAGAGTTTATTAGAAAATTTAGAAAATGAAGCTGATGAAAAATTAGAAGAAAAAGAAAATAAAAAAGATTTATCAAAAATTAATGAATTGCTAGAAATAGCTAATGGAGCATGTTTTGTTGAAGACTTTGAAAAAGCTAAAAAAATATATAAAGAAATTCTTGATATAGATTATAAAAACATTGATGGTTATATTGGTTTAATAAGAGTTGAAAGTGAAGACTATACTAAATTTGAGGGAGAAGGAATAGAAAAAAATCTAAGAATTCTCAACAAAATTGATGAAAAATATAGTTACTTAAAAAATAAAGAATTTGCAACATATCTTAAAAATAGAAAAGAATTTTTTAAAAGTCAAAATCAGAATACTGCTCCTAAAAAAGAAATCAAGAAAGAAGAATTCTATAGTTTAGATAAAGTAAAAGAATTAGTAGATTCATATGATTATAAAGAAGCATTACCATCAATAGAACACTATGCTGAAAATTGTGTAGGACCAATGGTAAAACTATTAGCAAGTTTTTATTTAAAAGGAATAATAGTAAATAAAAACGAAAGCAAAGCTTTAGAATTATATGAAAAAGCTTATGATCTTGGTGAAAAAGATAGTGCTAAAGAAGTTTTAGAATACTTAGATAATAAAGGAACATCAAAAACAAGTTCATTATATAAAAATTGGTTACAAAAAACTGGAAAAGTTACAAAAGTAGAAGAACCAAAAAAAGACAACAGCTACAGTAAAAAAGAAACATCTACAAAGGAATCAGAAGATTCAATTTTTAGCTTGGATGAATTAAAAAACTTTTTGGATAAAATTTCTCTTCATAAAGATGAACAGACAGAAGAAATTAATGAAAAAGTTTTAAAAACATTAAATTATTATGCAAATTTAAATGATATATATTGTATAAATAATCTTGCTAGTGCATATAATTTTGGATATTTTGGTTTAATAGTAGATTATAAAAAATCATTTGAACTATTTAATAAATTGATAATGTTAAATTCATATGATGCTTATAATGATATAGCACGGTTTTATGAAAATGGAAATTATGTAGAAAAAAATCCAAATAAAGCAATTGAATACTATACTAAAGCTTATGATTTAAAATGTGATAATTCTTTTACGTGCTATAATATAGCAAGTATTTATTTACGTAATTTTGATAAACCAAATTATGCGAAGGCTTTGGAGTGGTATAAAAAATCAACGGAAAGAAATAGAGATTGGTATGCTTGTTCTCAACTAGGCAAATTTTATGAAGAAGGTCTTGGAACAAATCAAGATTTAAACGAAGCCTTAAAATGGTATCAAAAAGGTCTTGATGATGGCGATAAAAAAGAACGAGAAAATGTTTATAGGTTAAAAAAATTATTAGCTAAAACAAATCAATCAAAGCAGAATATAACAAAAGATGATTCAATCTATTCTTTAAAAGAATTAAAAAATTTTTTAAGTACTATAATTTGTTTTAAAGATAAACAAACAGATGAAGTTAATAAAAAGGTATTGGCAGCATTAAATTATTATGCTGATTTAGATGATATCTACTGCATAGATGAACTTGCTGATGCTTATTGTTATGGATATTTTAAATTAAGGAAAGATGATAAAAAGTCTTTTGAATTAAATCAAAAACTGATTAAATTGGGATACTATAAAGCCTATGATAAAATAGCTCGTTTTTATGAATTTGGCTGGTACGTAGAAAAAGATTTGTACAAAGCAATAGAATATTATACTAAGGCTTATGATTTAAAATGTGATGGTTTATTTACATGCAAAGAAATAGCAAATATATATTTAAATGATTTTGAAATGCCAAATTATTCAAAAGCTTTGGAATGGTATAAAAAATCAGCTGAAAGAAATAATGACTGGTATTCTTTTTCTCAACTTGGCAAATTTTATGAAGAAGGCCTTGGAGTAAAAAAAGACTTAAAAGAAGCTTTAAAATGGTATCAAAAAGGCTTTGATGATGGTGATAAGAAAGAACAAGAAAATATAGATAGAGTTAAAAAACTTTTGAACAAATAAAAATTTATAATATCGAAAATACATATAGTTAAATATATGTATTTTTTATTGCATTTTATTTTAATATTTTTAAAGAATATTTCTTTTAAAATTGAACAATATTTCAATTGAAAAAAGACAAAAAATAAGTATAATTATTGCACAATTGAATAAGTTTAATATGAAAGAAATGAATAAAGAAAGCGATAGTGTATTTAATTATAGAAAATCTTCAATAAATATTAAGTCATATAGCTTAATAATATATGGCTTTGTTTTATTAGCACTTTCTTTATTATTTAACTTAAATCTTTTTACTTTATCTTCTATTCAAAGTAGCTTTTTTGATGCTTTCTTTGTTCTAAGCATTAACTTGCTACTTTTTTCTGTGTCTTTATTTTCTGTTATTCAAATTGATAAACGAAAAGAAGAAAAAAGTATAGGTATTCAAATTATTAGAGGAGCAGCTATAGGTGTTTTAGTTTTTTCTGCTTCTTTAGTTATAAATACTTTAATAATTTGTTCTAATAGTTTAATTTCATTTTTTAAACAATTAGTTAATTTGATTAATTTCAATTTAATAAAGGATATATTGTGTAATATATTATTTAATTTAAAAGATATATCAATTTCATTAATAAATATAGTAGTTCCAATATTGATAATTCTTTTCTTTATAAAACATGTAAAAAGAAAAATCAAAGAAGATTGTAAATTTGAATTTCG
>FR893372.1 GCA_000433315.1 Firmicutes bacterium CAG:345
AATAAGATATGGACTATTTTCAGTACCTAATCCACCAGCAAAGTCTGTTGTTGGTACTACTGCTGTATCACTATCTAATTTTTTATCTGATGGGATATTTGTATTACTTTTTATTGCTGCTTGTGCTTCATCTGTTGTTCCGGCTACTGTTCCTACTTTTGCACTTGCTGAGATATTTAATTCTACATCTTTACTTGATACTAAGACTGTTCCAGCTTCGGCTTCACTTGATGTTGCTATATATTTTCCACCATTTACTAATGTATCTCCTACTATTGTTCCTTTTTCTTCATAGCTTTTTGAAGATACTGTACTCTTTGATGCTGTTCCAAAGTGTTTTACTTCGACATTTGCATCACTTACTTCTAATGTTCCACCATTTGTATTTAATATTACTTTTTGGTCTTTGGATACATTTTCATATTTTACATCTACTTTTTCAGTAACTCTTGATAAATCTATACCTGCTGTTACTATTAATGTTTCACTTACTTTAAATTCTGGATCTGTGATATATACTGAATATCCTTTTGGTTCACTATAATCTTTTAAGAATCTCCAGTATTCTCCTTTTCTTGAGGATTCATAAGCATTTCTTACTCTTGAATTTGTTACTGTATCTTTATCAAGAATTAAGAATCTATTTTCTTCTTGATCCCAAAGAATTTCATTTCCTTCATATGTTGGGGTAAGT
>FR893373.1 GCA_000433315.1 Firmicutes bacterium CAG:345
AAGTAATTAAAGATAGCACTACTCCCAAACCTCAAATATAAGGTAAAATAGTGCATCTATTGATATTATATATGGTTATTTTAAATAACACAAATATCTTCATCTAAAATTTTAATATGGTCGAAAATGCTTGTTTTGAATTCTACATTTTCTATATCTATTATTTTTATTCCATTATATTTGTTTGTTCTAATTAAAGAATCAAGTTCATTTTCTTCTAAAAATGCTAAAAGGTTATAGAAAATAAATATTTTTATTCCTCGTAGTTCAAAAGATATATTAATGTAGTTATTTATTCTTTCTATTAAGTCAGGTGAATCATCTTGTAATGAAATACTAAGTAATTTGATAATATCATCTTCATCTACTTCAATATCATAGGAGATATTTATTGGTGAATTTACTTTAATCTGTTTAGCACATTCTTCTAAAATTTCATTTATTTTTTCTGAAGTACTTCTTAAAATTTCTATTTCTTCTTTTTTTATTCTTCTAATAAGAACATTTAAATTCTTTTTTGAATTTGAATCTAAATTGATAATCGATGAAATGAAGTCAACATAGTCACTTAGTTTTAATTCTTTATAGTTTTCATCTAATATTTGAATATAGCTGTCTTCATATTGAAGATCAGAATTACTAAGTATTTTGTATAGTATTTTTTTGTTTTTTATAACTAATAAATAACTATCTATATTGGAAATATCGTCGCATATATTTAATGCATTAATTGCTAATTTTTTCATAATCTTACCACCTTATCACAGCTCATAACTACATCTGTTTTCATTTCTCCTATAAGATTTTCAATAGACATAAATTGAGCTTCGGTCAATGTCAAAACAGATACTGCACCTTCTGGTGGAAGATTCTTTTTAAGTTCTAGCATAGTAGAATTTACTATTGAAGGATTTAAGGCTAATTTGGTAAAGACACTTTCTTGCATTCTAAAGAAACCATTTTTCTTAAGCATTCTCACAAATTGTGTATATTCTTTAATATCTTTTTTGGTTGTTGATGGTAAATCAAAAAACAATATCATTCTCATAAAAACATTACTCATATTCTTTTATAAATTTTATTTTTGATGCATCTTCAAATGCTAGTGCATTTAATAAGGAAGCTACATATAAAGAGATTGCGTTAGATAATGTTTGTTTTTGACCATCAAATAAAAATGTTTCAGATAAGACTTCTATAAGTTTGTCTTTGAAGTTATCACTGGTTAAATCTTTTACTCTTTTATCAATAAAAGGTCTAACTGGTTCCATAAAATCACAAGCTAAATTGAAGTAATTTGTTTCACCTATGTGATGAATTCCAAGTTGCGTTAAGTATCCTTTAGCAACAATTGCTTTGCTGAATTGAGAAAGAATAATTGTATATCCATAATTTAAATAAGTGTTTATTTCATTGTTGTTATTTCTTGTGAAATTTTCTCCATATATTCTATTAAAATAAAATTTAGCCGCATGTCCTTCTCTATTAGTGATATCACCTATTTGAACATTATTTGCAAATTCTAATAGAATTAAGCTATCATCATTTGAAATAGTACTTAAAACATTTGCTTGATTTTTTATTTTTTCAATAATTATTTTTTGCCACACTAAATCTTTTGCTTCGTTTGACCAGCAAATTTGTTGTTTTATACGTTTATAGGAGATACTATCACCATAATAAGGAACAAGTTCAGAAAAAGGTTCTTTCTTTTCATTGCAGAAAACTACTTTAATCTTTTTTCTTACAAGTTCAGATAGTAAAGATGAAGTGATTGCGACAGCTGTTGATTCAACAATAAGTGTTTGAATCTCATCGATATTGATTCTTTTAATTTCGTCAGGGGTTTTAAAAACTAAATAATTAAGCGACAATTCTAATTTACTGTGTGTTGAAACAACAACTGTTCTAAATCCCATACTAAATTAATTCCTCTTTGCCTTTAAATAATCCTGAAGGTGATTCGTTGACAATATAGACTTTTTCATTAGTTATAGTCATAGTTTTTAAAAATACTTTTGTAAAATTTTCGAAAAAAGCAGTTTCAAACTTCGCCTGTTCATTGGATCTTGATAAAATTTTTATCATATTTAGTAAAGTATCAATTTGCTTTTTTAATGACAAGTTATTGAAATCTTCTTCTTTCATTTCTCTAGATTGAACGATATATGGAGTATAATCATAAATTGTTTTATTATATTGTTCTTTAATTGATTTAAATATTTCTAAATTATGATTTTTATCAATTAAAAATTTATCTCCATCTTTATTAACTATAAATTCTTGTGAAGTTAGTTCTCCATCATCTAGTTCATCTATTTTCTTTAAACATTTATTTAGATAAATTAAATAATCATTGTCTAAATAATTTTGATAAGCCATTTTATACTTGTTTTGTTTTTCTTTTGATGTATATATCAAATAATAGCAACCATTATATCTAATTTTTTGATTTAAATAAATCTTTCTTAAAACTTTAATATCGGTAGCTTTTTCATCATCAATCATTATTTTAGCTATTGTGTTTAGATCATTTTTATATTGCTTTAAATATAGAGTAGGGACACGACAAAGTTTTTTAACTGTTTTATTTTTGAGTTTATACTCTACAGCAATAATATAAGATTGGCTTAATTGTGAATATCCTCCATACTTTTTAGTATCACTCATTGGACCTTTAGTATGAAGTGGAATGAGTCCGGTTTCTTTGTCACCAGATTTTTTGAATATTGTTTCTTTGTAGAATTTTCCAGAGTCATAATCTGGTTTATAAGTAATTAAAGCATCATGTCTTAAACAGCTTGTTTTAATTTTATCTTTTAAATTATTCTTATCAATATAGTTTATTAATCTTTTTTCCATGTTAAAGGAAATATTTTTATGGTCCTCTTTTTTCTCTTTAAACATATAGAAAATATCAGTATATAAAGTTGTTAAAATATTTCCACAAACAATATTTAAATAAGCATCAACAGCATGGTGAGCGTCATTTAAATCTCTCATCTTTGCTATTTCATATTCTTTTCTTAAAAGTGATGGGAAAGATGCTTTTGAAAATATAATTTTAGTTTCAGGATATTTTATTTCAAATATTCTTTTAATTTGAATATTAGAATAATTAACAACATTTATTTGTCTATTAATAAAGGCATTAATTTCATCAGCATTTAATTCTTTTGTTCTTTTTAATCTATTATATTTCTCTTCAGAAATGATTTTTCGTGCATAATAACCTTTCCATTTATCTAACATATTGTTTCTGATTTCATCGCAGATAGGATAGATATCTTTTTTTACTTTTTGGTTGTAGTCTTTGCTTACTAAAACCATATTATCTAAAGAATCATCCTTGATCATACTTTGTGGAATAATGTGATCTATATCATATTTACCATTAATAACATCATTGATATCCATTATTTTTCCAGTATAAAAATCAATTCCCATTTGCATGAAATAAAGATAAATATGTTTTCCTTTTAATTGAATTTTTTTGTTTTCAAGATTTGTAAGTAACTCTTTTTTCTCATCGGACGTTAAAACTTTATCGTTAGTAATTTGCTTTTTTAGTTGAACATAACGAGATTTAGTTTCTTCTTTCTTTCCATCAGTTCTGGTTACTTCCATCATTATTTTTTGTGGAGCTTTTCCTGCTGCTTTAATTACATCATCAACAACAGCTAGTGTTTGAATAATACTTCTGCGCATTAAAGCAGGGGTACTATCTAATATATCTTCAATTTGTTCCTCAGTAGTTTTATCCGCAGTAAGTGTATTATTAAAATCTGCTATTTTTTGATTGAAACCATATTTTTCGTTATTTAAAATTTCTTGAAGGTTTTCATTCGTTTCTTCAAGTATATTTAAAATGGAATGCAAAATGCCATTATCATCAACATAATACATTTCAAGTTGATCACCGCCACATAGGAATTTCCTTGATAATCTTCCCCATTTATTTGTTGGTGTATTTAAATATTCTTTAATAAATTCATCGGTTAAGTTGAAGTTACTTGAAACAAATTTTTTCAATTCCTTTTTATCATCAGCATAGATAGTTGCAAACTTAATTAATTCTTCGCAAAGATTTATATTTAAATCAGGATGTTTTCCATAAAAAGCATGGCTTACTGCATTAAAAGGATCTGTTGCTTTAATATTGCTTATGCTTATATCATTTGCCTTTGTTGACTTATTTTTGGAAAGATAAGTTCTTATTTGTTCAATTGTAGTTGTTTTGCGACTTAAAATGAATTTTAAAACATCATTCTTTTCAGATGCACTTAAGTAATCTCCGTTAACTTGCATTTTATTTAAACGATCTAATACTAAATATTTTTCATAGTATAAAGATGTTTTAGGCAATACTGTTTCACCAACTAAATAAGTACAGCTATTTGTTAGTTTTTTAAAGAAATTATCTCTTGTTTTTGGAGTATCTATAATTTCATTGATATTCCAAGGTGTAATTTTTGCTTTTTCTTGTCCTTCTTTTTTTACAACCCAGGAATGAGCATTTGATTCATTATTTAATGGACCATAGTAATATGGAACTCTAAATTTAAATATCTTAATAATCTTATCTGAAATATCGTTTAAGAAAGAATATTTTCTTCCTGCATTTTCTAGAATTTTCTTGAGTTCTCTTAGATGGAATTGATGCGGTATTAAACTTGTGCAAGCGTTTGCTTGTTTTTTAAACAAATCCCCCTTACATGCTTTTTCATAAAGAGCATTATAGGTTTCTTTATCATCGATGTCTTTTTCATTATTTTCTAAAATCTTTTTTATATATTTATTTAATTCTTCTAATTTTCCACCTTGAACGAAAGATAAATAATTAGTTTCTTTAAATTTTTCAGTTGGCTCTTGTTTAAAAACAGAATAATATATTCTATCTTTACCATCATTGCCTAATTTATTATCTAAATCTTTCAAAATTGTTTTAAGAGATTTTAAGTCATCTTTATGCTCTTCGTAAATTTGAACCATTGCTTCTGAAATTTCTTTATTTTTTCCTAATAGTTCTTTTAAAATTATATAATCATAGTATTTTTTAGCAATCAAAACTAAATTGAAAGAATCTCCTAATGCTTTGGAAATATCAGCTTCTGAATTTTCAAAATCTTTAGTAAAATCTACAGAAATATCTTCAGTGTCTTCATTAATTTTTTTAAGACTAAAACTTCCACCAACGATAATTGTTTTAAACAAATTTATATAATTTTTAATATTTTCAGATCTTTCTTTACTTGAAATAAATAATTTATCAATTTCTTGTTGCTTTTTAACTTTATTGAGATTATTGTTTTCTAGTATTGTAAAAAGTTCATTATAGGACTCGGGTTTAATATAAGTTGTTTTATCTGTCGCATCTTCACTACTATCTACTTCAAGCAAAGATAAAGTTTGATTTATTTCTTCTATTGTAGTAATAGGAGGAATATCATTTCCCATTTCACCTTCGGTAAGGAAGTTTCCACGATATTTAACAATATGATGAATGGCTAAATATACATAACGTAAATTAGATAAAGCTTCTTCATCGTTTTCAATTAAAGCTTTTCTTAAATGCCAAATAGTTGGATATTTTGTATAGTATTGTTTTTCTTCTTCGTGGGTTTTAAAAATTAAATTTTTTCCGATTTCATTACCATCGGAATCTTTGGTTTTATCTTCTTCCCAATAAGTTGAATTTGCTAATCTTAAGAAGAAGGTTTTATCAACTTTTGTCATTTCTTCAGCAAATAATTGCTTCAAAAGAACTAGTCTATATTTTCTTCTAGCTAATCTTCTTTTGTTTGATCTATAGGTGCGTCTTTCTTTACAATCTTTTGCTTCAGAAAAGATTCTAGCACCCCAAGCCGTTTTTCCTTTTAGACGCAAAAAATTGTAGTCTTCGTCTGTTGCAGCCCAGCCTACTGAATTAGAGCCAAGGTCTAATCCTAGATAATAATTTTTTTCCATGTTAAGCACTCCTTTAAAACTCGTCTAATTTTAGCTGTATTTGTATTGTAACATTAATGAAATAAAAAATGCAAAAAAAATATCCTCTTACGAGGATTGGCATAATTGCCTGGAATTTTAGCTAAAGCTTATTTGGACTTCGTAATGCTATCTTTTTTAACTACAGCCATATATTACGATTTTGTTTTAATTTTGTCAAATATATTTTTTATCTGTGTTAACATTAATCAATATGTTTTTTTCTATTTTTAAAAGATATTCTTTTCTTTCAATACCACCGGCATATCCGGTTAATTTATTGTTTGATCCAACGACTCTATGACAAGGTATAAAAATAGATAAATGATTTCTTCCTACAGCATGCCCAACTGCTCTTGATGACATTTTTTCTATTCCCCGATTTTCAGCAATTTCTTCAGCTATTTTTCCATATGTTGTTGTTTCGCCATATGGAATGGCAAGAAGAATTTTCCATACTTCTTTTTGAAATTCAGTTCCAATAATATGCAAAGGAATATCAATATTATTTTGCTGTTTTTGAAAGTAGTTATCAAGCCATTTTTTAGCTTTATTAAGTGTATCGTTTTCTTCTGAAAATGCATCGCCTAAATCAATATCAGCGTAGTATTTTTGGTTTTTAAACCAAGCACCAAATAATCCGATTTCATCTGAAGCAAGAAGAATTTTTCCCAGTGGAGAATTATAGTAACTTATATATTTCATAATTTAATCACCTAAAATTTATTTGTAAATAACAAATCCGTTTTTATCTAACTTTATATCTTTACATCTATTTCCGGATACATACCAAATATAAAGAGAAGCAACACTGCAATATGGACTAAATCTTCTTCTATATTTTTCAAATAAGTCTTTAGTTATTTTCTTATGATGATAAATCATTTTTAGTCCTCTTTGAATTGCAAGATCATTATAGCTAAATATATTTTTTCTCTGCAAGCAAAAAAGAAGAATCATTTCAGCAGTCCAGCGTCCTATCCCTTTTAAAGAAGAAAGATATGAAATAGCTTCTTCATCTTCCATGTTATTTATTTCATTTAAATTGAATATTCCACTATTTATTTTTTTAGCAAAGTCCTTTATATAATCTACTTTTCTATAAGTTAAACCGCAGGATTGTAGTTCATCATCATTGATATTTAAAATTGTCTCTGGAGTAATATTTATCAATTTAGTTTTAATTCTGTTCCAAATTGTAGTCTGGGCAAAAGTAGATATTTGCTGCCCAATTATATGATGAAGAACAGCTTCGAATAGATTATCATCACATTCTCTTTCTATTATGCCTATTTTATTGATTATATATTGCATTTTTTTATCTTTAGTAGATAGATAGTTTATTTCTTTTTCATCATATTGAAAGTGCATTTGGTACTCCATTAACTTTAAATAATTCTTATATACTTATAGTTTAATAGAAAAATAGATATTTTTTAATTAAATACACAATCAAAAACTTCAGCAGTCCATTCTTTAGGATGGCAGAAAAAGAATGTTTCGTGATTCATGTTTTGTTCTCTTATATCAGGATTTTTAAAATGTTTTAAATATCTTTTACGATATTTTTTACCCATACCTAAGGCATAAAATATATGAACTTTTGTATTTTCTTGGCAGATATTATTGTCTATTTTTGTTACAAGATCAGAAACATATTGATTGTAAATACTTTTTTTAGTTACAGTATTTTTTAGTGCTGGAACCATGAAAGAATTTAAAAATTCAGTCATCTGTTCATATCTAGTCGGATCATTTAATTTAGTTTTTTCTAATTCTTTTTGCATGAATTTAGGAAGTTGTCCAGTATGAATCATTTTATACATAATAGGAGAAAGGATTTTTCCTTTTATAGAAGCAACAAGCTTATTGCTTTCATCCATATCGCTGCTTCCTAAAATGATATGATCAACTTTTATATTATTTCTTTGGACTAAATAACTGGCAAAAGATCCACCAAGAGAGCACCCATAAATACAGGAAATGTGATTATAAAATTTTTCTTTGATATATTTCTCTATTTTTATTGTTTCATCTTCCATGCTTTTATACTCTGCCTTTTCATTTTCATCAAAACCATCAAAAGAAACAACAACTATATAAAATTTTTCTTGTAATAAAGGTATTACTTTATCAAACAAGCTGTAATGGCAACATGTTCCAGGTATTAATAATATTACAGGCTTATTTATATCTCCAGATTCATAAAATTTCATTGTTAGTCACCTCTAACACAATTTTATCACTTATTTTTTATTATTAATATATAAAAATCTTTTTTTGAAATTTATAAATCTTTTCCTATTGTTTTTTCATCAATATAAGGATTGATATAACGTTTTTTATTATCTTTATTTTTATAAATAATTGCTTTATTAGGACATCTATGAAAGCAGGATAAACAAGCTATACATTGGTCTTTAAATACTATTTTTCCATTTTGAAGAGTTATATTATCGGTTGGACAGATGTTGATACAATGTTGACATTTTGTGCATTTATCAGTAACACTGAAATAACTGCTTATCAAATGCCAATTACTTTTATTTTTTAAATAAATATTCTCGTACTTACTTTTATCTTTAGGAATTTTAAATTTATAATTTTCTATATTTTTTAATATTTTATCGATTCTTTGATCCGCACTATTTAAAATAGATTTTTGGAAAAATTTAGGTGGAGACATAACAAGAGTATAATTTTCTGGCATTTTAAGCGTATATATACTTTTTATATTTAAATTGTTTTCTTTTGCATATTTATAAAAAAGTGCATTAGCATTTAAAACCATACCTCCGTAATTTTGTATAACATAGATTTTAGATTTTTTATTTAATTGCTTAAGTAAATTAAAAGTTGGAATAGGTAATCCAAAAGAATAAATAGGAGCAACAATGATAATATTTTCAAATATAGAACCATCTTCTTTATAATTTGGAATATATTTTATTTCTCCACCTAATTTTTCTTTTATTTTTTTGGAAATATATAAACTATTTCCAGTAGAGCTAAAATATAATATTCCTAAATTTTGCATAGTGTTTTTTTTAGAATTTTTCTTTATCATAATATTCTCCATGGAAATATAATATCAAATTAAAATAGACTTTTATAAAAAAAGAAATAATAGGATTTTTTATTTCCTATTATTTCGTATTTTTAGTTTATATATTGTTAAATTTATTACTTCCTATTGTTTTATGAAATTTCTTTATCAAATCCTCTACTTCTTTATCTATTAAAAAATATAAAAACTTATCTTCAAATGGAGATAACTTATCTTTTTGGTAATAAGCTTCAGCAATAGCTCCAGCCATTGCAGCGGTGGTATCACAATCACCACCTATAGCTATGCAATTTCTAATTGCATCTTCTAAAGAGTTTGATATAAGAAAACAATATATAGCTTGTGGTACACTTTTTGAACATATTTCACTGAACTCATAATTTTTTACAAGATCCAAAAAATTAAAATCTTGTATTTCAGGATAATATTCTTCAATCATTCTTTTTCTAATTTCTTCTTTAGAATAGTTATGTAGAGAAAGATAAATGCATAAAGAGATAGCTTCCGCACCTTTAATACTATCAGGATGATTATGTGTAATTTCAGTTACAGCCTTTGAGAGTATTTTTAAATGTTTTTCAGTATTAGCAATCCAACCAACAGGGGAGATACGCATTGCACATCCATTTCCTAATGAATTATAGGGTTCAACTTTTTTATATTTAGCTTTTTGACACCATAGATAAAACATGGCTCCAAATCCAGCTCCTTTATTTGACTCCCATGTTTTAACAAATTCATAACGTAGTTCTTCTTTTATTATTTCTAAATTTTTCTTTTTACAGATTATTGGATAATTATTCATTATTACTTTTGCTACAGCAATAGTTAAAAGAGAATCATCAGTCATTCTCATATTGTAATCATAAATTTCAAAATCTTTAGTTTTAATTGGTTTAAAATCATAAATTGAGCCAACCATATCTCCGATAATTGCTCCTAACATTATTTATCCTCCTTAAAAGACTTTTTCATTAGTCCTCTTTTTTATAATTAAAAATAGTTGGAGCCCAGTATCTATTCCATTGGTTAGTCCGTTTAAAGTCTTTCTTATCACTTAAAAAATAAACAGTGAGTTTTTTTGTCTTTGGGAAAGCTCTATTAAAAACCTTTTTAATAGTCTTAGGAACAATAATACTTGTCAAATCATCGCGGTTAGAAAATGCCATATTTTCAAGAATTCTTACAGGATAACCTTCAATCATATCAGGTATTTCTATATCTTTTTTTGTACCTATATATCCGGTGATACTAACATATTTTTCCATTTTGTCATCAGAGATGGCGTACCTAAAACCATCTTCTGTAACTCCATCTTTTATATATCCCCATATAAATGGACGACGAGTATAGGAATTTAAATAACTATATTCGCCATATGTATATTCCTTCTGCGCAAAACAATAAATGACAACGTTATTACAAAAGTTAATAGCATCTTCAGTAATATATTCAATACAATTTGGAATAAAAATACTATGTAAATTTTCACACCCTTGAAAACCTAGCCAGCAAAGTTTATTTAAAGTGAGGGGCAAAGTTACAGTCTTTAAAGTTGAACAATTATTAAAAGCTTTTTTCGTGATAATTTCCACAGGAATATCTTCAATATAATTAGGTATTTTTAGGTTTTCTGCTTCCCCTTTATATTCAGTAATAGCCACTTTCTTATCTTTGCCATCAAAAATTACAGCATATTCAAAATTGTCACTTGTTTTTCCAGAATATAGAAAGTTTAAAATAGTTCGAAAATAAATATACTTATTAGCTCTATGATTCCACCATGAAGGCAATTCACTATTTTTAAAGCATAATAAAATATGGTAATTACTAGGAATAGCATTTTGCTTAATGGAGACTATATTTTGTGGAATAATGATTTGTCTTATATTTTTATTTCTTAATGAGTGCTCATCGATTACAGTTACAGGAATATTGTCAATTTCATCAGGAATAGTAACTATCTCTTCATTGCCTAAATATTTTGTGATTGCAATGGTTTTCTTTCCATCATTTTCTGTAATTTTATATTCAAAATTTTTTTCTATTATCATAATATGATTACCTCTTTCGTTAATTTAATTTTTTATTTGTAAAAATTTGAGCAAGTTAAAACATCCTATAAGCATAGGTTCCAATTTTTAAAAATATTAAAGAATTGCTAAGTATTATTTATATAATAATTATTAAATTTTTGAAACACAAAACCATTGGTAAAAATAAGCTTTTTTTACCAGCAAAAAAAGATAAGTTTTTCATTTTTTGGCAAAAATGGACATACTAAAATATGGTATAAATGAGTTAATTTTAAAAGACTTATATATAATACTTAGCAAAAATATTAGAAAAACATAGCAATAGGATTAAAAATTATAGAAAATAATATTTCTATATAATTTATATTTCTTATTTAATCATTCCAAAGTGCTTCCTCCAACTTTAAAGACACATTAATATGTGTAAAATATAACTATAAAATAGTTATGTTTGAGGGGATTTTATCAATTAAAAGACGAAAAGATTGAAACTCGGCTGATTTTAAGAGATAAAAAGATGTTCTCTTCTATTTTTCAAGTGTTTTTTGGTTACTATAGTAATTATTTTTTCTTGAAGAATTTTCAAATTGCTCTATTATTATATCTTTTTTTTATTTAAAATTCTAGTCTTGACAAGCATTTATTATAGCTGTTTTTTAAATTAATAATACTTAAAAAAATATTTGTTTTATGAGATTTAAAAGAAATTGAATTTATAAAATTAGTTATTTCTACTCTATTTTGGACTATAAATATTTAATATCTTTAACTATATAATTATTAAATCCTGTATTTTCTTATTTATTTTATATTGACTTTAGTTTCATCAAAGTCAATTGCGTATAGACCATCTATTTCATTATTTTCTTTATCTACTTGTTTTGTTCCAATAAATTTTAATCCTGAATATAAATAGTCAGTTGAATAAAAACTATTGTTATCTAAAAGGAAATATTTAGGGAAATCATATTCTGTTGAAGAATTATCGGCAACTATTTTATATCCACCTTCTGATATAGGTAATGTGGTGAAATTAATTCTTTCTGCTGGAGTTACTTCAATATTGGTAATTACTCCATTGAGAGTAGCTTTTTCTGGATAAGTTGTTTGGAAAAGCAAATCACCATCGAAAGAAACTTTTACTTTATCACCAGCATAAAGTTTTTCATATCCATATTCACTAACGTCAAAAAATAGATTAGCCATTCCGAATAATAAAGTGGCTTTGTGGCTTATAGTAGTACCATAATCAATAGTCATTACTCTAGTAATTCTATTATTATTTTTGTAGGGAGTAGACGATGCGTGACCGCAAGAAGTAAGTGGTAAAATTAATAAGAAAAGGCTTAGTTTAATTTTATTCATTTTTATTTCCTCTTATATTTTAAGTATATATAAATAATTAAAAAAAAACTAGCTATTAAACAATTTATTTAATTTTACTTTTTTGAAATTATCGATAATTTTTATTAATACTATATATGTTTTTAAAATATTATCAATGTTTGATCTATTGTTAGCTAGTATTTTGTTTATGAAAAATTTCTTAAATCATATATTAAAATAAGCTTTTTTCTAAATTAAAAAATTACTCTTTTCTATTATAATTTATCCCAACATTTCTTTTTATCTTCTTCAGTAATTTTCCTAATAACTTTACAGGGATTTCCAACTGCTACTGAATCGCTTGGAATGTCTTTAACAACAACGCTACCACCGCCAATAACAACGTTATTTCCAATTGTTACTCCTGGCATAACTTGTACGCCTCCACCAATCCACATATTATTTCCAACTTTAATTGAATAGGCATATTCCAAACCTTTATTTCGACGTTCGTAGTCGATTGGATGGCCAGCGGTATAAAATCCACAATTTGGTGCAATGAATACATTATCTCCGAAAGTAACTTTTGCACAATCCAAAATAACTATATTATGATTAGCAAAAAAGTTTTTTCCAATTTCTATGTTATAACCATAATCACACCAGAAGGGACCAATAATACAAAAATTATCATCTGTTTTTCCTAATAATTGTTTCATAATTTCTTTTTGCTTTTCATCATCAGAGGGATGAGTATTATTGAATTGAAAACAAAGTTCTTTAGCTTTTTTTCTTTCTTCTATTAATTCTTTGTCATAGTTTGCATCATACATCATTTGATTTAACATTTTTTCTTTTTCTGTCATATTATTTAATTCCCATTCTTTCTAAATAATCCGTTTTATCTTTTTCAGTTATTTTTCTTATTACTTTACAGGGATTTCCAACAGCGATAACATTGTCTGGAATATCTTTAGTGACTATACTTCCAGCACCAATTATTGTGTTATCACCGATTGTAACTCCTTGTAATATTTTGACATCTCCACCGAGCCAAACATTATTACCAATATGAATAGGCTTACCATAGCAACCACCATTTATTCTTTCTGTTGCATCGGTAGAATGATTAGCAGCGTAAAGTCCGATATTAGGTCCTAATAATGTATGAGATCCAATAGTTACTTCTGAGCAATCTAAAATTATACATCCAAAATTTATATAAACATTATCACCTATTGTGATATTTTTGCCAAATTCACATCTAAAATCAGGTTCAATCCAAACATTTTCGCCAACATTTTTAAATAGTTGTTTCATGATTTTATTTCGTAAATCAACTTCTTCATCTTCAGTTTTATTGTAGGCTTTAAATAGTTTTTTATCTTCAACTCTTTTATTAAATAAATCTTGGTCAAAGTCGTTATATACTAATCCTTTTTGCATTCTTTCCCATTCAGTCATTATTATTACTCCTTAATTTTTTTGTGAAATTTTTTAACTAGATATATTTAAATCCACCATTCAGGGGTTAATTGCCCTAATTTATCTATTCTTTTATTTTCGTAATCAAGCATTATTTCAATTTCTTTATAATCATTAGGCATAAGTTGGGTCATAAGTTCACGACAAGCACCACAAGGGGCCAAGGCTTTACCTTCATAGTTTATAGCGATGACTTTTTTAATTTTGCTTTCGCCATTAGTGATCATATTAAATATTGCATTTCTTTCTGCGCAAATTCCTAAAGAACAAGCTCCATCTATGCAAACTCCTGTATAGATTTTTCCTGATTCTGATTCGATGGCGGCAGAAACTCCTCCAGCTTCCATCCATTCAGATATTTTTCTGGGATTTAGTACAGTTTTAGCTGCTATATATAGTTCATTCCATTTGTTATCCATAATAAATAGTCTCCTTTTTAGAAAAATTATATTTTTATTATATTAGATTTTTTTAGATAAAACTTTAATATTTGTTTGCATTTCTCATCATATTTAAACTATATAGTAGGTAAGATTATAAAAAATAAAATTCTTATTATAGACAGCTTTGTTTAATAGCAAATCATTAATTTTTAATTTATGAATGTTAAAAGTTTTCTGTAGTTAATTCATTAGAAGGTTTTATATTTTTTTCATTACTTTAGTTTACCTATAGCTTTTTTAAAATAATTGACGCTTATAATTTTATTAAATTTTATTGCAACATCATGAATTGTGCCTTCTAGAACCAAACCATTTTTCAGATGAAAATTAAATGAATTTTGGTTCTCGCTTGTAACAATAGATATAATGTTTGCAATATTATATTTAAGTGCCATCTTTTCAATTTCTTGCAATAAAATTTTTCCAACATGTTCATGGAGATGATCTTTATGAACGTATATAGAAAGATCATCTGTTTTTTTATACGCATTTCGTTGATTAAAAGCATTTAAATAAGCATATCCGATAAATTAATTCTTTTTCATTTTCCATAACAATAAAAGGATATTTTTGGAATATATCTTTACAGCGTTTTTTAAAAACTATCTAAGTTAAGTTTTTCTTCTTCAAGAGTAAAGCATGTATTCTCTATATAATAATTGTAAATTTCTAAACATTGAGCGATATCTTTTCTTCTATTATTCTGATATTCATATAAACCACATAACTTTTTTTAAATATTATAGAAATCTATCAGTAAATCAACCAATGGATAACATTAATTATAGATTTTAATCATTGTAAATAAAAGTTCATTGATTAAAAAATATAAAGGAACTTAAATAAAATATTTTTTACATAATTTTAACTGACAGAAATTTAATTCATAAAAAAAGTTGGCTACTCATTATTTATGATTATATCCAACTTTTATTTTTGATAGTTATTTTTTTATTCTTGATTATTATTACCGAAGACAATATCGTTTATTAAATCTGCAAATATAGCATAGCCTTTTTCATTTAAATGTATACCATCATCTCTGTAATATTCTTTTATTGCTTCGCCATCTTTTGTTAAAGAACTAAATGTATCAATACCAGTAAGCCAATCTGTATTAGTTACAAGTGTTTTCATTTCTTCTATAAATTGACCATATTCGTAGTTGAATTTACCACCTTTATAACAACTTGGAACAGCCATAGAATAAATATAGTAAATTTTGGCATTTGGGAAGTCTTCATGCATTTTGTTTAACAAATTTGCCATTAAATTTTTTGCATATTCTCCAGTATGACCCATATTGTTGATATTGTTACCGCCTAAATATACCAAAATAACCGATGGATCAAATGGTTTTACAAGCTTGTCATAAGCATAGAGCCAATCTTCTACAATTGTTCCGCCGATACCAACATTGTAGCCGAGTCGGCCACCGATATCTTCTTGCCAGGTACTCCAATAATCCATGGTACTTGAGCCCATAATGAGTACTCCGCCTTTTTCAGCTGATTCATATTGTTTTGCAAGTTTATTAATTCTTGTTTCGTATGGTGAAATATAAGTATAATCTTTCATATTATTTACAAAGTTCTCCACATATTGATTATCTGTATTTGCTGTTATATTTTTTAAAATTAATGTTCCACCTTTGCCACCGATGGTTGCAGCAGAATTTTTTAAGAATTCAAATTCGACAGTATGATAGACGTAACCATCAATAAGCAAAGATGTTTTGCCACCATAATTAACGAGTGTAAAGTTCATGGTCGCAGGATTTTTTATTTGTGGTCTTAAAATCAGTGTATATCCTTTCCAATTATCGTCGCCATTTTTGACTTCATGGAAAACCTGATAACCAGAACCGGTATATTCAAAGACATACCTGACAGCGTGAGTTTCATCTACATATGCAGATAATTCACCTTGAGTCCATGCGGAATATTCTCCAAATTGCATTTTTCCAGAAACAAGCCAATATTCTCCATTTACTGCCTTGTTATCTTTAAAAGCAAAGGCCTTGTTATATCCAGTTTCTGTCTTGTAATATGTACCAACATTGCCACTATTGAAACATCCATTATCGGCAAATGTATCTTTTTCAGAGGAAAATTCAACTTCAGCGGTGCGACTTTCAAGCGAATTTGTAAGTGCATCGAAATCATCTCCGTAATATGTTTTGAAATTATCAAAAGTTACGTTGCAATATTGTCTCATAGCTAAGATAAACATTGTATATCCCCAATTTGCTTCCATACTATATACAAGTTTATAATCAGGTAAATAATTACCATCTTTGAAATACACCTTTATTTCCTGTCCGCTATATACGAAAATGTAATCGATTTGATATTCCGTACCTTTTGGCATGGTGTTTTTTTCACAAGTTACTTGACTTAATGCTTTTCCATTTACTGTTGGATAAGCGAAGATACTATTGTTTGTTGGATAACGGAAAAGTTGAATTTTGACAAAGTTCTGTACGTTTTTAGCAATTTGCAATTCTATTTTACTGGCTGCACCACCAGTAGTTTTTGTATCGGTTATGTTCAAATGGCCAGAAACAGCATATTCATAGCCGCCGACAGGTACTCCGTTTTGATAAAGAGCTCCCATTACTCTTTTGTTTGAATTTTTACCTTCAACATATATACCACCATCAACATTTTCTACAAATTCGCTAATATTTTCGGAAGTGTTTATCAAAGATACACCAGTTAATTTGTCCTTATAATTTGTAAGACTACTATTGTACATGGTTTTTGCTTGTACTTCATCGGATACAATTTGTAAATTTTTCATTTGTGCAGTGCATTCGTAAGTACTAATAAACATTTCAGTATAATTAAGTTCTGGAAGTGCTCTTCTATAGATAACATTGCCATCTATAGTCATAGCCATACTGCCATCGACTACTATTACACCCATGTTTACGCCTTGTTCTTTGTCATATTCTGTTGAAGAAATATGTTCTTTATAATTTAGGAAATCTGATCTATCTTTATAGTCGGAGAAGATGAGATAATGACTTTCATCAACACCTCTTAATACGAAACGAATTTGATAATTGTTTGCATAAACTGCTGACAAAACAACTTCGCTTCCCTGGGCAAGAGATTGTGGATAAATTTGTGCTGAAAATGCATAATTACCATTTAAGTTTTTACCCTTTTCATCAGTGACTGTTGCTGATCCATTTAATGAATAAAGCAGATTTTCATAATCGTAGGTAACATACTTTTTGTCACCACTACCTGTAAGAGAATGGGTACCGAAAGGAAGTTCAACATTAATTTCTACTTTAACTTCATTTCTTTGTGTTTTATCCTGAGATAAAACATTGAAAGAAAATGTATGTGTTTGTTTATCAAATTCAATTTTAACTGTTGCACCTTCGGATGCTTGATAATCGCATACGGAACTATAATCCTCTAGATTTAAAAATGATGCGTATTCAGTTTCACTAAATGTGACTTTGCCATTTACTACTTTTTTATTATAAATTGTATTTATGTTGATATCGGCAAGATTAGATAAAACAATTAATGTAATAATGTATTTATCTTTGTTGCCAGTTGGAGATGTTAAATCAAAAATAAGTCTGTTTTCAGTTACCGAAATATCGGCTTTTACTCCGTTTAAAAGTGTATAATCGCAATTAGTCTCCGGTGATAAAACAAGAGCATCGTATTGTGACTTAGTCAGTGTTACACTATTGTCTTTTATTTCTACTCCAGCTACTGCAGTTATATTAAAATTGTCAAGTGGATTAATTTCAATTATAGAACTACTTGAGCTAGTAGACGAGCTACTTGATGAACTGCTAGAGCTCGTTGATGAGCTGCTAGAACTAGACGATGAACTAGTAGTTGTACTGCTACTTGAGCTTGTTGATGAACTATTAGAACTTGTAGTTGAACTAGATGATGAATTTGAACTGCTAGAACTCGATGTACTATTAAAACTACTGCTAGAGCTTATGGTACTATTAAAAGAGCTGCTAGAACTAGATGATAAACTACTAGGGGTACTGATTACGCTTGTTGTACTATTTGAACTGCTAATAGTACTGCTAGATGTTGTTGTTCCTTTGTTGCAAGCACATAAACATAGCAAAAAGACGACTGAAACCATTAAAAATGAAACTTTTTTCATTTTTCTCTCCTTAAAAATTCTTTTTATTGACATAATTTAAATATGTCAAGTATACTTGAATTATATCAATTTACTTTTTTCGTTTTAATACATAAAATTGCAAAATTAAACACAATTACAGGTAATAAATAAAGATGAAAACAACTAAAATAACGGTAGAATTGCTTTCTGGAACAACATTAGCTATACATCCGGATAATTATTATCGTCATCCATTATTATATAATGTTGTGCAATCAGGATATGTAATCGGTGGTTTAAAACATTCTGTTTCAAGAACAGGGCTTAACTCTTATGGATTATATGGAGTGACTAAAGGAGAAGTTGTTTTAAAAACAAAAAATAAAACGTATAAAGCACATGCTGGAGATACACTTTTTTTCTCACAGCAAGAGGATCATACCATTATTAATGGAGGTGATATACCTTATGAGGCATATTTTGTATATTTGTATGGACCAGAAGTAAAGGGTTTTTACGATAGTTTTCAATCTAAATTTGAATATATAATGACAGGATTCATTCCTCCTTCATTTGTTGATGCCGTACGACAAATTACAGATATGATAAGATCTGGAAATGAAAATATATATCTTATTTCTTCGCTTCTTTATAATATGCTGACTGAACTTTTGCAAAAATGCGATGTAAGTGACAAAAGTACCGGCATTACAAATGCAATTAAATATGTAATGGAACATTATAAAGAAAAAATAACATTGGATACACTTTCTTCAATGGCATATATGGATAAGTTTTATTTTATTAGACAATTTCACTCTCTTACAGGATTTACACCAAAAGAATATCAAAATGAACTTCGTTTGAACGAAGCAGTTAGTTTACTTAAAAATACTGACTTGTCGGTGACTGCAATTGCAAATGAAGTTGGTTTTTCTGATGCAAAAGGACTAATTGCCTTGATAAAAAGAAGAAAAGGCTGCTCTCCGTCACAACTGAGAAAAAAATAAATAGTTAATCCTCTAAATATGCTAGTAATTAGGAGATTATTTTTAAATATTTAAATATAAAAATTATTCTACCCTTTATTTTTAGGCAGAATAATTTATGTATTGTAGCTAGATAATTGCTACATTATCTGATGCTAAATGAAGAGAACTTTCTTCATCAGCATAACTTCTTAAATTCTAACTTTATCAAATATTTTTGAATTTAAGATATCAAGCATAGCCATTTTAGGATCATATGCCTGTGATTTTATAATAGTATCAAAAACACTTTGGCTAAAACCTGAGATTATTTTGACATTATTATCATCATTTAAAGCGTGAGCTACTGGCATTGTACGATTATTGACATTCCAATATATTAGACACGGCATTTCATAGCCTGCTTTTTTATACTTTTCTTTTATAAAATTTGTAAAAGAAATTTGATTTTGAGCATCAAATATATCAAATTGCATATCTGAAATTATGATAATATTTTTAACCATATTTTCGGCTGGAACATGATGTTTTATAGCTGTATTTAAAATTAAATCAAATACTTTATTTATGTCAGTGTTTTCATTAATGCAAGGAATCTTGTTTAAGCAGTCACATAAAGATTTACATTCAGTAAAATCAATAAAATATGGTTCAGATGAAAATGTAATTATTTTATCTTTCCACACCCCTTGATTTAATCTTGCAAAATAAATGGCTAAAGATAAAGCAATAATTAAATTATACTTAGCCATTTCCATCATAAAATACCATCCAAAGTTTTTAATAAAGA
>FR893374.1 GCA_000433315.1 Firmicutes bacterium CAG:345
TTTTTTTATTGATAATGAAGATACTTAGACGAGACGATATTGGAATGATTATGGAGGCAGTATATGAGTAATTTATCCAAGTTGTTGAAATTCGAAAACTTCAATACCGAACATCTTTCTGTTGCTGTCGATATGAATTCCGGCGGTGAAATGTCTAAATTTGTTATTCCTTTATTTGATAATTTTGCTAAAAGAAATTTTAACATCTCCTTATTTCTTCCAGTTTTCAAAGGAGATGTTTTTTATTTGTCATCCGCTTTATCTTTCTTTTGGAAACTTAGAAATGTTAAAGATGAATTGTATTTATTAAGAAATGGAATGATTGAAACTAAATTTACTTATAGCGATGGTTTTTTCTTAGCAAAAGAAACCGGAGAAATGCTTATTCCAACAAAAAATAATTTAGATGATGAAATAAAAATAACTGATGATAATAATTTAACTTATTATTTTCAAATGCCTAGTTTAAGTTCTAAAGGAACATATAATTTAAAAAGAATAGAATATCCAGATGGATTTAGATTACTTTTTGATGATAAGGTTAATTTTGTTTTAAAGACGGAGAATATGAATGAGAAAACTTCTCCTATTTGGATGGCAGAATTCGATTTAAAAAGAACAGATGATATCCAAGAATTTAAGATATATACAAAATTAGGAGAAGAAGAAAGAATATATTGTAAAGGTTCAATAACTAAAAAAGAAAATACAGCTACTTACTATACGATAGATATAATTAATATCAATGAAAATGGAAAAGAATATAAAAGAAAATATGAATATCAAGTAAAAGATGATTATAATTCTTTGTCATATCTAGAAGATGATATAAGAACTGAAA